>JACDNV010000009.1 GCA_017656425.1 Candidatus Neomarinimicrobiota bacterium
AACATATCTCTGGGGAAAGTATTATATAATTGACAAAGAAACTGGTGACCTTATACCAATTGAAGACTTCAAGAATAAAAATTCAAAATATCAAAATGTAGATCTAAGAAAAAAATATCATCCATTTTTCGATATAGTAATTAACCCCAGAATAAAAATTGATTATGATGAAAATACAATTTTTATTAAAAGGGGGAAGCAATGAAGAGAAAAGTTAAAATAATTGGATTATTTTTAATAATATTCTTTTTTTCATTTAATGCTAAAGCCGGCTATTTCCCCTTAGAAGGAGGTACACCTGATGATTTTTCTTCGTCATTCGGTCCGAGATGTCTCAATAATAGTTACGATTTTCATGAAGGGCTGGATATAGGAAATGTTGATGTCGGAGATTATGTATACTGTATTATATATCTGGATATATACCGCCAGATTTGACTGCTCTGGAAGAGTATTTAAAAGATATGATGGAGATGGATAGTCTGGATTATGAGCCTTATAAGAATATAGAGAAGAAAATTGTTACGATAAATATACCAGTGAAATTTGCCCTAAAGCCTGCCTATCCAAACCCATTTAATCCTGTTACCACAATACCATTTGAATTACCAGAAGATTCAAAGGTAAGAATGGATGTATATGATATACTTGGTAGAAGAGTGGTTGAACTGATTCCGCAGGAATCCATATGGACAAACGGTATTTATACAGCTGGATATCATAACATAACCTTGAATGAAGCAAATCTTGCAAGTGGTGTATATATCGTAAGAGCTGAGATGATATCGATGAAAGATAACAGCAGACATAGCTTCATAAGAAAGGTGATGTTGCTGAAGTGAGAGTGGTTCTATAAATGGGGGGGATGGTGAGTTTTTACTCAACATCCCCTTTTATTTTATTACAATGAGAAATCTATTTAAATATTTTTTTAACATAATAACATTAATTATAATAATTCTAGTAATCCTGGCTATCGATAACTCTGTACACCATCCCTACCATACTCCCAAAAACTATATTTTTATATCTATTGTCCCTCTTGTATGTTTAATTTCTTTAATAATCGGTTTCAGAAGAAATAATTCTCAACTGTCATTCACGATTATAGAAACACTGTTACTTGTTAGAATAACATGGCTATTTATTACAAATCCAACATTATGGAAAAGTACCAGTTTACTCGGTCACTGGATTATTTTATCCTTAATAGTTCTAACACTACTTATAAGGCAAATAGCCGATATTATCTTTATAAGAGCGTTTATTACATCCCTTTTCCTCCTCGGGACTATTCAATCTATTGTTGGTCTATTTCAACATTTTACAATAAGAGAAGTACCTGAAGGTATTATAAAAACAGTAATGATTGGCACGGTTGGTACTGCAAATGGATATGGCTCATTTTTAGCTATCTCATTAATTGCTGGACTATACTTATTAGTAAAATATAGAAAAAAGACCTTTGTTTTATCTACTATTATTCCAATACAAATCTTAATTCTTTTATCACTTATGCTTAATATGAGTAGAGGCGCTATACTAAGTCTATGCGTATGTATCCTTTTAGTCACTGGTTATATTTTATACAAAAAGTTTAATATTAACTTAAATTTGATATACCTTATTTTGCCAGGTTTATTTCTTATTTTTATAATAATTCTTTATAGAATCAATCCAGAATCTGCAAAAGGAAGAATAATGGAGTGGAGAATATCTCTTCCAATGTTTATTGAAAATCCGATTAAGGGGATTGGATACGGTAGATATGCGGTTGAATATCTTAATTATCAGGGCAGGTTTTTTGCCAATGGTAAACATAAGCAACTGGAATATAAAGCAACTAATATCAAACAAGCTCACAATGAATATATTCAAGCTTTTTGCGAAGCGGGGTTGATTGGTGGAGCTTTGTTTATATCTATATGGGTAATAGCTATATACAATCTGGCTAAGTTTTCTTTCAATAAAAATTTAAATATAGAATATGTAACTACTGGACTTATATTACTTGTTTTATTAATTCATTCGTTGGTAGATACACCACTGCATGTTTTGCCACTCTCTGTGGTTGCATATTCCATTCTTGGTACTGTCCCTGGGAAAAAGTATGTATTTCATATTTCAGGAAAATTAAAATATTTGATCTTAGCAATACTTATAGCATACACAGGGTATACGTCTCATAAACTTATCTACCAATATCCTGCTTACAAATACTGGCAGAAAGGTGTATACTTTGCAAATATCCAACGCATGAGACTGGCAGAATATGAATATAGAAGGGCATTAAAAATATTGAAAGACAATGGTGAGCTATTATTTCATCTAGGTTCTTCACTTGTTATTAGTGGAGATTATACAAGAGGTATTTATTATCTTAATAAATCGAGATTAAATTTTAACGACAGAAATATATATCTTTCACTTGCCTTAGCTTATACGAGATTAAAAGAGTATGAAAAAGCTATAAAATACGCAGAAATAGCGCACAATATGTTTCCCGATCACCTTGCACCGTATCTAATTCTCGGGGAGATATATTACTATACCGGGGATTATGAAAAATCAAAGAAATCTTTGATTAAATGCATAAACAGAGACACCTATATACAATCAACTGATATTACTCAAATTTCCATGGATGCAAGAAATTTATGGGAAAGATTTTATAATCGTGAACACTAAGGTTACTTTACTCGTATTAGCATTATTATTAATATTTAACTGTTCAAAAAAGGGAAGTAATGAAATTAGACTAATTATTTCAGAACCCCTTATAAATAGAGTTTCAGATACCGTCAGTAATAGACATGATTCTGGTTGTGTCGGGTTCTACAAAAAACATTTTCCTCCTGAGATACTGACAGAAAAGTATTTTAATACAGATTCTTTAAAGATACTTAAAAAAATAACCGGTATAAATTGGTATCCTCTTGAGACTGAAGACACAATAATAAACTTTGTAAATATATTCCCTCCTGAAGATGACACAAATAGAGTTGTATATGTTGCAGAAATAGTAGAATCTAAATCTGATAAAGAAAAAATCTTATCCCTTGGTTCTGATGACGGTTTTATACTTTATGTCAATGGAGACTCTGTTGCCAGCTGGCATACAGGGCGGCAGGTACTACCTAACGATGATTTCATCCGTTTCAAACTAAGAAGAGGTAAAAATATACTTTTATATAAAATTGATCAGGGGACAGGCTACTGGGGTTTATACAGAAAATTTGTTTCTCAAAATTTAATTAAAAAGACTGCCTACTCCCGTGTAGCCTACTACTTTGGAGACCTACCCGAATCCTGTATCCTACCTGATACATCAAAATTCCTACAGCTAAAGTTTAAAAATAAATGGTTCTACGATAAGTTTTTTCATGTAGTAATTGGATTTAGAGAAATGAATAAAAATGGCAACTACCTTTCAAGAAAAAATTTTATACCTTCCAGGATTCCAGAATGGATAAGATTGCCTGATAAATTTAAGGGAAAAGTTATTTATGAAATAGAAGTATATGATGTAAATGACAGTTTACTTTATAAAGAGGAAATTCCTATCTTTTATGAAAAAACGGTTAATTATATAATAAAAAATATTTTGAATCATAAATTAAATATCGATGATCCAGTGTATATAGCAAGATATAATGCAGTTATGACAATGTTTGATATAATGGATGATTCATATGAAGTTCAATTTTCAACCAGGATGAAAGCCCATGCTCTATTTGATCTGTATAGATACTACATAGGTTTAAATCCATATACTGGTCTATTTAGTTCAGGGCCTCGAGTATGGGGATATAGATCCCGGATCGATAGCACAGTTCAACCATATAGAGTATTTATACCTTATAAATTACCATGTAATAAATATGGAAAATTCAATCTCATTATAATAATCAGGTGGGCACTACAAAAGGACATAAACTACTGGAAAACGCAAATGATCAGGTCACACTGGCGGACAGCAAAGCGGGTTGAGCTTAGCACGCAATATCAAACAATACTTGTAGTACCCGGTGGAAGAGGTAAAGAAAACTATACAGGAAAATCAGAGGAAGAGATACCGATAATAATAGATGATATTTCATCTATTTTTAGTATTAAAAAAGACAATATATCATTTTATGCTGATAGTGATGCACCAATGCTATTAATTAGTTTGATGAAAAGAGTAAGACTACCCGCTTCAAACATTGGCTTTTCAAAGCCGATTTTCCCAGATAAAGATAAATACATGATCTCAACTCTGAGATGGATAAAAAAGTTATATCCAGAAGTAAAATGGTATATATGGCAGGCTGGCGAAGATAAGAAAGCGCCAATAAACGTTACTGTGAAATGGATAGATTATATGAAAAAACTGGACTTTGATCTAAGATATTTCATCGAACCACATTCAAACCATGATGTCTATATAGGTGATCAAGAAAAAGCATTTTATGAAATCATAAATAGATGGGAATAGGTATGAAGGCAAAGTTGTATTTTCCTATGTTAATTACTTCGATTTTTATCCTAATGTGCACACGTAATGTAGAAAAAAATTGTATTTATGTGGATATGAGTAATGAGCATGATAAAAGTAATTTCATGCCAGAGAAAGGTGACAGTGTATTTATAAAAGTTTATTTTGATAATAAAAAATACAAAATCTTACCAATGTTAGATATTAATAATGATTGGATTTATAGCATCCCGATAAGAAAAGTAACAAAGCTATTCACAGAACCAGTTGATACATTAAAATTTACTTTTAAAATAAAACCCGGAAGTTTGCGCTATCTATCCAACAAGGGAGAAGAAATCATAAGCACCGAAAAGTTTTCCTCAATGACCTTTATGAATACAAACCGGTCTTTGTTTTTAATCAAGCCTACACAAGACTGAAAGAAGCTGAGATTACATTCACCGTTGGTACCTTTAACCAGCAGATTCTTGGACTATTTAAGCCCGAGGAAGGAGATATTATAGTTGTAAGTGGCAACTTTTGTGACTGGAGTGAAGAGGGTATTCCTATGGAAGATCCAGACGGTGATAGTATATACACTGCGAAAATTTTAGTCAAATATGATCCAGAAGTACCCGTCGAATATAAATTCAAAATCTTACCAAATAGAAACATTTCACTTCCAAACAATGGATGGGAAAGTGTTCAGAATAGGATACTGGATGTCAATGGTAGAAAGAAAATAAAAGCACCATACATTGAATTCGGTGATATAAGAAGGGTAGCAAGATTTATTGTTGATGCAAAAAATCTTATCAGTAAAAAAGTTTTCCTACCCTTAAAGGGAGACATACTTCAGATAGAACTTAATCTCGATGGCAAATGCACTTTAACTGATGCCTTAACTGCTTCAGAAAATTCAATATATGAGACAGCAGTTATGATTCCATTGAAGGTTAAAAAAATAAGATATAGACTTGTAAAAAACATAAATATCCCTTTAACAGACTGGAGAGACATTTTTGTGGGAATCAGGGGTAAAATTACAAATATAAAATAAAGTCTTCTTATAATAATCCACTTAAAGGATCCACTATTTAACTCGAAACAGAATTCATTAAAAAACTATTTCCATAAATGGTATATTTATTATAATATTCACTGTTATTTATGGAGAAAAGAAAGTGAAAATAACAAATGCAAAGGTAATCGTTACCTCTCCTGGCAGAAATTTCGTCACACTAAAAGTATTTACAGATGAGGGAATATATGGGCTGGGAGACGCTACTCTTAATGGCAGAGAAATGGCTGTCGTTTCATACCTTGAAGAACATTGCATACCAGCTCTTATCGGAAAGGATCCTATGAGGACAGAAGAAATCTGGCATTATTTTTACAATGGTGCCTATTGGAAACGGGGACCAGTTACTATGACTGCAATTGCTGCAATCGATGTAGCCCTATGGGATATAAAAGCTAAAGCTTTGGGAACCCCCCTTTATAATCTTCTTGGAGGAAAAAGCAGGGAAAAAGTATTGGTTTACACACATGCCTTCGGAAAATCCATTGAAGAAACCATTGAGGATGTTGCACGGAAAAAAGAGGAAGGACTTCTGGCGATCAGAGTACAATCAGGGATACCTGGTATCGGAGCAGTATATGGTGTCCCAAAATCAGGCGGAAGATATGAACCGGCAGAGAAAGGATTACCAAAAGAATATACATGGGACTCGACAAAATATCTTAATTTTTTACCCACCCTTTTTGAAAAACTAAGGCTTGAGTTCGGCAATGACATACAATTTTTGCACGATGTCCACCACAGACTGACCCCCATCGAAGCTGCAAGACTTGCAAAAGAACTTGAACCTTATCACCTATTCTGGCTGGAAGACCCTATACCCGGTGAACTTCAGGAAGGATTTCGAATAATCAGACAGCACTCGAGAATACCCATCGCCACTGGCGAAGTATTCAATTCAATTTATGATTATACCACATTATTTACTGAACAACTGATCGATTACATACGCATGCCTATTACTCACGGCGGTGGAATTACACACCTATTAAAAGTAGCCGCGTTTGCCTCGGTATATCATATCCAAACCGGTTTTCACGGACCCACAGACCTTTCACCAGTTTCAATTGCAGTGTCAATACACCTTGACCTTGCCATAAATAATTTTGGAATTCAGGAATATATGCCACATGAGGAAATCGTCTTTGATGTATTTAAAGTAAATTACCATTATAAAAATGGTTACTTTTACATTGGTGATGAACCGGGAATTGGAGTTGATATAGATGAAGAAAAAGCTAAAAAATATCCATATAAAATGGCATCTCTTCCAATAAACAGAAGATTTGATGGCACCATAACATATTGGTAAAAATAAAGAGGAAAACGATGAAAAAGGAAATTTTTTTCACCATTTTCATAATCTCAATAATTAATGTCAATACACTTTTATCCGTTGAAAAAAATCCATATATAAAAACTGAGTACAAAAAGGGCTACTTTCCACTAGTAACAAGAAAACATGCTACGCCAATTTTAATAAGCCAAAATGATTACAAAAGTATACTAAAAGCAGCTCGTGATCTATCTTTAGATATTGAAAAAGTCACGGATAAAAAACCAAAGATTATCTACAATGTAGCAAAAAAAGCAAAAACCTTGATAATTATTGGAAGTTTGGAAAAATCGAACATAATAAAAAGTCTTATTAAATCAAAAAAAATTGACACCTCTGACATAAAGGATAGATGGGAAACATACAAAATCTGTATTGTTAAAAAGCCTTTTAAAGGTATAAAGGACGCCCTTGTTATTGTTGGAAGTGACAAGAGAGGGACAATCTTTGGCATTTATGATATATCACTTAATATCGGTGTTTCACCGTGGTATTGGTGGGCAGACGTGCCAATACAACACAAAGATGAACTATACATACCCTCAGATTTTGTGCGAGTTGATAGTCCAAAAGTTCAATACAGGGGATTATTTATAAACGATGAAGCTCCGGCACTTTCAGGGTGGGCTTATGAAAAATTTGGCGGTTTTAATCATAAGTTCTATACAAAAGTATTTGAACTTATCCTTAGACTTAAGGGTAACTTTCTTTGGCCAGCAATGTGGGGAAGATCTTTTTTCGAAGAAGATACATTAAATTTTAAGCTCGCAAACGAATATGGAATTGTCATTTCCACTTCACATCATGAGCCATTAATGAGAGCCCATGTTGAATGGAGATGGCACGGAGAAGGACCATGGAATTATGAAAAAAATGCAGAAGTTTTAAAAGAATTCTGGAAAGAAGGTGTAGAAAGGAGCAAAAATTATGAATGCATTTACACAATCGGTATGCGAGGTGATGGTGATGAGCCTATGACAGAAGGCACAGCCATTAAACTTTTAGAAAGAATAGTAACTGATCAACGTAATATAATTCGAGAAGTCACTGGAAAAGACCCCTCAGAAGTTCCACAGGTATGGGCTCTTTATAAAGAGGTTCAGGATTATTATGATAAGGGAATGAAAGTGCCTGATGATGTGACTCTTTTATTCAGTGACGATAACTGGGGTAATATCCGAAGACTCCCGCCACCCGGTAGCAAACCAAGAAAAGGTGGTTATGGAATGTATTATCACTTCGATTATTATGGTGGTCCGAGAAGTTATAAATGGCTGAATACAATTCAAATAGAACGAGTCTGGGAGCAGATGCATCTAACCTATGTGTATGGTGTTAGAAAAATATGGATTGTAAACATTGGTGATATTAAACCAATGGAATTTCCAATAGAATTTTTTCTCGATTTTGCCTGGGATCCAACAAGGTGGAATGCCGAAGATCTTCCACAATATTACAAACTGTGGGCAAAAGAACAATTCCCCGATGAATTCGCAGATGATATTGCAAATATTTTAGCAAAATACACAAAATATAATGCCAGAAGAAAACCTGAGCTTCTCTCACCGGAAACCTATAGCTTGTTCAACTACAATGAATTCGAAAGAGTTGTCAATGAATACAACGAAGTTGCTAAAAAGGCAGAAGAAATAAACGCCAGACTACCTGAAAAATACAGGGATGCATATTATCAGCTTATTATATATCCAACTCTTGCATGTGCAAATCTGAACGAGCTCTACTATACAGTAGCAAAAAATAGGTTATATGCTAAACAGACCAGAGCATTAACAAACTATCTTGCGAAAAAAGTAAAAAAGTTATTCGAAAAGGATTCTCTGCTTTCATATAAATATAATAAGGAAATCGCTAACAGAAAATGGAATCATATGATGGATCAAACTCACATTGGATATACCAGCTGGCGAGATCCGGAGAGAAACATTATGCCTGAAGTCTATATGATTGAAAATAAAAATGAACCTGATATAGCAATTATGGTAGAGGGTTCATCAATTCTTCTTCCTGACAGTGGAAATACAGCTAATCTACCAGAATTCGATAATCTCAATAATCAAACCTACTACATTGAAATATTTAACAGAGGCAAAGAACCTTTCACATATGAAATTGGATATGACAAAAATATTTTAACAGTTTCTGAACCCACAGGAGAAATTACAACAGAAAAAAGGGTTTACCTTTCAATAAACTGGAATAACGTCCCTGCTGGTAAAAATACTTACAAAATAAAAATAAGAGGTAATGACAAATCTTTTACAATAAATGTTCCAGTGTTCAATTATTCCGGCATCTTACCAGAAAATTTCGTTGGATATGTTGAATCAAACGGATATATATCGATTGAGGCTCCTCATTATACCAGCAAAGTAGAAAAAGATACAATTAGATGGGTTGTTATTCCCAATCTGGGCAGAACCAACTTTTCGATAACACCCATGCCGGTAACTGTGTTTAATCTTAATCCAGAAGAAAACTCGCCTCGACTTGAATTTAATTGCTTTTTTAGGGATTCAGGGAAAGTGGCAGTCTATGTCTATGTATCGCCAACCCAGAATTTCTTTAATACACCTGAGGGGCTGCGATTTGCAATGTCTTTTGATAATGAGAGACCACAGGTTGTTTCAATGCATAAAAATGACATAGGACAGGATTGGACTTACCCGATGTGGTGGAATGAATCAGTAGCAAATAACATTAGAATTTATAAAACAGAGCATTATCTAGATAGGCCAGGAGTCCATACATTGAAGCTAATAATGGTAGACTCTGGGATTGTATTTCAAAAAATCGTAATTGATACAGGCGGTCTGAAAAAAAGCTACCTGGGTCCTCCAGAAAGTTATAGAGTGTGGCAGTAATAAACTATTAATTAACACTTTCAAGAAAAATATCATCAGGTAGTGCCAGTTTCACAAAGCAGATTGCCACGTCGCTCACTGACGTTCGCTGCTCGCAATGACATGGCAGGTGTCCCCCACACCCGTCGTTGCGAGCGTTAGCGAAGCAATCTGCTTTGAAAAAGCCTACCATACACAGCTATTGGATAGGCTTATCCTACTGTCATCGATCTTTCAGATTAGATTGCCACGTCGCTCACTATCGTTCGTTCCTCGCAATGACACGGCAGGTGTCGCCCCTTACCCGTCGTTGCGAGCGTTAGCGAAGCAATCTACTTTGAAAGAGCATCAATCAGTCTGAATGTAGAAACACAACCCATAATGCCTTCAAACTTAGCAGAGCAGATCACTTCGTCGCTCGTATTACTCACTCCTCGTGACGACTGGTAGGATTAAAATTAATATTGATTATTTTAATAAAATGTAATACAATAATCAAAAAGTATAATAAAAAATGCAAAAGCACTATTATGTATATATAATGACAAATAAGAACAATACGGTATTATATACAGGTGTTACAAATAATCTAAAAGTTAGAGTTTATGAGCATAAGGTTGGTATTGGAAGCACATTTACGAAAAGATATAATATAAACAAGCTTGTTTACTATGAGATTTATGAAAATCCGATTGATGCCATTTCAAGGGAGAAGCAGATAAAAGCAGGGTCAAGAAGGAATAAAATAGATCTTATAAATAGCGTTAATCCTGAGTGGATGGATTTGTATAGTGAGGTTGATCTTTCAGATTAGATTGCCACGTCGCTCACTGACGTTCGCTCCTCGCAATGACATGGCAGGTTCCCCCACACCCGTCGTTGCGAGCGTAAGCGAAGCAATCTGCTTTGAAAAAGCAAACCGAGTAAGAATGTAAACCTCCATATCAACCACAGGCTTTAGAATACAATTCACTTCATCAACTATTTATGAATGAATAGCTATCGGTTCACTTGCAATGAAAATAAAAAACGCGTTGTATGTGTTTTTACAAACTTGTTATAAAGAAGAAAGCGGTAAACATACAATCGCATGAACGCTATCAGGAAAGCTATGATATGTTCAACTGCTTATCTCTCAATACCCTATCTCTATATTCTGATGGTGTAACTCCATAATATTTCTTAAAAAATTTATTAAAAGTCGATTTTGAATTAAATCCACAGGCATATGCAATCTCCAGAATATTTCTATTTTTATCAATATTTTCTTCAAGAATCTTTCTCACCTCATTAATCCTGTAAAAATTTATGAATTCATAAAAACTCTTTTTCAGTTGTACATTAAGAACCTCCGATAAATAGTAAGATGGTACCTTAAGTCTGTTTGCCAGCTTCTGTAAATTAAAGCTACTATCTAAAAAAGGTTTTTCGGTATCCATCAACTTCAATAGTTTATTGCAAATTTCATTCGCTTTTTCTGGTTCCAGTCCTGACTTCACATACTTTTTCTTTTCTTCACTTTGAAAAATCTTCAATTCATTAAAATCAATACAAAACAATCCATCTGCTTTTATCAACCCAAAATAGCCAAAGGAATATATTGATATACCGAATATTACACTGGAAAGGGTAAAATAGTTCGATAAATTTATTCCAAAAGAAAATAGTGCATTCTCCGCTCCAAAAACCAATATACCAAATAAAAATACTACTACCAGTATTTTCATCCAATTCGTATTAAACTCATCTACCGACGAGTAATATTGAGTAATTTTATTTGAATATTTGTATATATTGTAATAAGCCAAAAATAGGTATATTATAATTTGAAAAACTATCGACCAATTAAAAACGATAGACATAAATGGTGGATGATCTGTGTAAATTTCTTTAAAAGAATTAATGACGACAATTTCAGGTTTGAAGTAATCGGGAACCGTAATAATTAGGTATATAAGATATGGTAAATAATGAAGAAAGTCTATTCTCTGAAATCTCTTTAAACCTGCTAAAACATATTTAACATATTGATAAAAAAGTGGACCAGGCAGATATACCAAGCCATCTAAAACAAGTGGGATATAGGGGAATTTCATCTCCAGCTTCAAATCAGTATAGAGGAGATTGAATAGTATCAAATTGCAAACTGTGATAAAAAAGAAAAGAATTTTATTGGGCAGAAATCTTCTATTCTTTTTTAAAATAAACAGACTTAATAGAAAGCCATGAGATATAGCTAAAACCAATACAACATTGGAAAAGTTCATATTTTTTATTTATCACCCATATATACTTTTACATGAGGGAAAGGGATTTCTATTTTTTCCTTATCAAAAATCTTTTTAATCCTTCTTCTATACTCTCCCATTATATCCCACTGCTTCAATGGAGCCGTCTCACCAACAAGTTTAATTATTATACCCGATTCACCAAAATTATCCACTCGTAATATCGTCGGTTTGCTATCAAGAATGTACTCTTTCCATTCTGATTCTTCTGCCATATCTCCCCATACTTTCTTCATTATTTCCATCACTCTATCTAAATCTTCCTTGTAAGCAACGCTTATATTCAAATGTGCTCTGGACTTTTCCTGAGTCAGATTACTTACCATACCGATAATTCCGTTTGATATTATATGCCTTGCGCCATCAAGATCCCGAATAATGGTTTTTCTGAGGTTTATTTCCTCAACAATTCCAGAGACGGCACTACCAGTGGAGATGTGAATCTTCACAACATCCCCAACATTAAACTGGTTTTCCATAAATATGAAAAATCCAGCAAGCCAGTCTTTGATGAGCGATTGAGCGCCCAGTCCAATAGCTATGCCTGCAACGCCAAACCCCGCTAGTGCTGCAGTAATATTAACACCAAACATATCAAGGATTATCAGCAAATATATCGTCCATGTTACAAACGTCAGAAAATTTATTGCAATTCTGATAAGAGTTTTTGTTCTTTTCTCTATTTCGACATTAGACTTTTTCTTTACCCGCTTTTCGGTGCCTTTTTTTATTAAAATAGGGATCATCCGACGGATTAAAATATAAGCAACAACAAAAATAATTGTAATGAGCAATACCTTAAGTCCATGGCTAATAAAAAATTTCTTTAATATTTCCATTATACTCACCTCTTTATCTATTTAAATTTTGACATAACTATAAAAATATATTAATAATTTATAAATTTTGAATAAAAATAGTTTTACAATTTAAATTTATAAACTTACGATAAACACAAATAATCCATTGAATAATAGGCAATAATAATAGTTATTAACATTCAAGATATTAAATTCGTTCTCACACATAAACTATTTTTTAAAAAAATACTGTCTATATTTTCAAATTTTAATATTAAATTTATTACGCCATGAAGAAGAATCGAGAAATAATACTTGTAGGTGACAAAGTATTAATAGATCCTGATCCAGAAAAAGAGAAATCCCCTGCTGGATTATATCTTCCTCCTGGAGTAAAGGAAAAAGAAAAAGTTCAGGGTGGATATGTGGTAAAAACCGGTCCTGGTATTCCAATCCCATATCCTGAAGATATAGATGATGAAGAACCATGGGAAGAAGAGCAAAAAGATGAACCAAAGTACATTCCTCTTCAGGCCGAAGAAGGTGATTATGCTATCTTTATCAGAAAATCAGCAATAGAAATAGAACTCGATCAAAAAAAGTATTTAATCGTTCCCCACAGTGCGATACTTATTTTAATTAGAGAACAATACGTTTAATATTTAATCAATCCATTCTATATTTATGCTTCCCAATCCTATTTCAAGATAAAGCCTGATCTTTTTATTGGACTTTTCCCAGTTATCGCTTCTATAAAACCCATCCTCAAATTCATAAAATCCATCAATTGATAGAGATGAAAGAAAAGACCTGTCAGCTTTCACCTCAACAGCATATTCTCTAGGTATTTTCACTGTCATACTACCAAGACCAACAGTCAAATAACCTCTGACGCTTTTTTGTGCTAAACCTTTTAAATATACCACAGTATTGCCCATACCACAATCGATCTTAAATTCTTCCGCATTTGAGTTAAGTAAGTTATAAACAGTCACATCTCCCAATCCTGTGGCAAGCTCAAAATTGTTCATAACCTCTTTATTCAAATCATCAAAAATAACATCGACATCACTAAGCCCTACATTCAAACTGAGTTCTTTTATTTTCAAGTTCGTAAAATCCATTTTCCCTGAACCAAGACCTATATTTATATTAAAGGTATATTTAATTAAAGTACTGAAACTCAAATACCAGTTATTCTTAATTCCCCCTTTCCCGCCAGATCTACTACCTAAAAAACTTTTTTTATCAACTTTTTGTGAACGAATTTTCAATTTCCCCTTTGGACCAAGCTGTATGTATTCAACAATTGGTCGATATTCTTTATCCCTATAATTAACATATGCCTTCACAATGTAATTTTTATCATCCATCGAATACAATTCTATATTCCCTAAGCCAATATCCATATTTACATCTACTAAAGCCTCGCCACTATAGTCTATGTTCTTACGATATTCATATTCCCTTGCATGGATAATCATCGCTACAAATAAAAATATTGATAAAAGTAACATCTTTCTCATATCAAACTCGCTTAAAATTCTTCTATTATAATGTCGCCACCTGTGGTTTTCAACTCAATAATATTGCCACCACCATTCAGCAATACCGTCCCTCTCTTTACTACATAATCGCCACTACTTTCAACACTCAAATTTATTGGAAAATCCGAAATAATACCGCAATCATCTCTATATCTTTTTCTAACCTTTACTTCAGCTTTGATTGTAGCCTTACTATTAGGTTTAATCCTGAAAACAATATTACCTCCTGATGTTGTAATTTTACCTGATTTAATGCTACTATCCTTATCAGGTAACTTTGAAACTTCAACATCGCCACCAGAGGTCATTGCATCGATACTGCCTTCACTATTTTTTACCTGTATATCGCCACCGGATGTATGCAAATACAGATCTCCTGAACTATAATTTACAATAATATCACCACCAGAAGCTATTATCTCCCCATAATTATTTACAGTATCAACGTATATATCACCACCGGATGTTCTTAACGTAGCACTTTTCAATCTACCATCTATTTTAATATCACCACCTGAGGTTCTGGCTTCAATTCTTTTTCCCATACAATACCTAAATTTTATATCACCGCCAGAAGTGGAGGCTCTCACATAACCATTTGCTTTTCTACATATAATATCGCCACCAGAGGTATGCGAAGATATATCACCATCAATATTCTCAATTTCTATATCTCCACCGCTAGTTGATAACTCAACATCTCCGAAAGAATCTTTAACATATATATCACCACCTGAGGTTCTTAAAAATATTTCTCCACCTATCTTCTCTGACTCTATATCTCCACCGCTTGTATTAACATCAATTTCACCATCAAGCATTATAAGGCTTACATCCGATCCAGCAGCCTTCACCTTAATATTGGAAACCTTTGGTAATTTTAAGATATAGCTTATACTAACTTTTCTTATATTATCACGTCCAGTAATCTTTATTGTAGAGCCCTTTTTATCAACAACAGCCTTGTACTTACCAACTAATTCCTGTGCTTTAGCTTCAGATAATGTCAATAAACGTATTCTTTGAAGTAATATAACTTTGTTATAACCGCCGAGAATATTCAAATCCCCCGTTATATTATCTAAAACTACATTTGGAACATCTATTGTCGGAATACTATCTACATTCGTAATAATAAAGTATCCATCTTCTTTTTCGACATCCATAACCCCAGCATAGGTAAAAGGATTTATTATTAGAAATAAAAAAGAAATCAGCACAGTTGTATATACAATTTTTTTCATCACTTTCCCCTTTTCGATGATAGCCTATCCAGCCATGCTTTTGCCTCGCTTCTTAGAGAATCATCTGTCTCTCTGTAAGCGACAAGAGCAAATATCGGTATAAGTGATTGATCCGCAGTATTCGCTAACACCTCAAAAGCCTCTCTTCTTATCAATACATCAGGATCGTTTAGTAGTACCTTTTTTAACACCTCTTTCACCTCTTTATCTGAAATATATTTTTTCAAATACCGGAACGCTACATATCTCGGTTCATATTCCTTCTCATTTAAAAGCGAAGATAGAAAAACTTCTTTATTTTCATAAAACCGATCGGAAAGAACTAGCAACCTTAATGCTCTGGCACGTTTATCGGGATCATTATCGTGAAGAGCAGAGTATCTAAGCATGTTTAAAATCACAGGATCATCCAGACCTCCAGTTAATCCCATCTCTTTTTTAACCTCAAAATTTATTTGGACAGCTCTGCCTGTACCTGTTCGTTTTTGCTTCTCTCTCGTAATATCCTTTAATTCTTTAACTTCAAGCTCACTAGAACCAAGGAAATAGCTCGCTACCAGCTTCTTTATATACTCCTTTTCTTCGATTGACATATCCTTCCTGCCCTCGATTACACTCGCTATAATCTTCGGATCTTCAATAATAGCACTGCTCATCCATAGTTTCCCTATTATTATTCCGAGTACAAATGTTACTACAAGTGTACTAAAAGTGTATGCTGGCCTCGAAAAAGGGAAGTAAACTATATCTCTTAATATACTGACCAAATTCTTTTTTTCTCGAATCGGAGATGCTTTTTCATCTTCGATCCTTTCCATTATCTTCTTATTTAATCTTTCAAGAATAAGAGGAGAATATTCTGGAATTGAATGTTTATCTATAAATTTCTCCATCTGATTATATTCCCTCAAAAAATCCATACAATGTTCACAGTAATGCAAATGATTTTCTATTTCTACTCTTAGATATTCATCATGCTCCCCATAGATATACAAAATAAGATCCTCTTTTTTGTACTTTTTGCAACTCATATTAGCCCCTCTTTGTAGTAGGGTTTCAAAATGTTTTGAAGCTTTCCTATTGCCCTGAATAAATATCTCTTAACTGTTCCTTCGCCACAATCCAGTATTTCTGCTATTTCTTTTATTTTCTTACCCTCATAATGCTTCATTATAAAGACCGTTCTTTGTTGCTTTGACAGCTTACTTAAAGCAACATAAATAATTTCATTGACATTTTGATCTTCTGTTTGCTCATATGATAAAGACGTATTCGCTTGTGCTTTGTCCCTGGGATTCATATCGTCTATTGGTTCTACATACCCATATCTCTTCTTCATCTTAAATTGGCTAAATGCAATATTTGCCATAATTCTATATAACCAAGTAAAAAACTCGCTTTCGAACCGAAAACTCTTAATATTTTTATATATTTTCAGGAATGTTTCCTGATATAAATCTTCTGCGTCATTAAAATTTCTGGTAAAACGCAAAGCCTGATTCATCGCCCTCTCACCATAGCGATTCATTATCTCAGCAAAAGCCATTTTGTCTCCATTTTGAGCTTTTAAAATTAGTTCCCTTTCAGATTCTTCCATTCCTATCCATTTTACTAAGCAATAGGTTAGACATATACCTAAAATAAAGGTTGTCTTTTATCTTTTAAAAAATGTGAACTTGCCACTTCCGATAACTTTATTATCAATTTTCACCCTATATAAATATATTCCCGCTGGTATATCCAATTCTAAACCAGATAAGTTGTAATAACCCCCTACTGGATATATTTCCTGCTTATTTTCCCAGACAAGTTGACCCAGTATATTATAAATATTTATGCTTAATATGCTTTTATCTATTTTAACGTTGTCAATTTCTACAGCGAAGTTTATTAATTCCTTAGCTGGATTGGGATACGGGATAATCTCTGATTTGACCTTTGATAAATTATTCAATACCAAAGCTCTTTCTACAGCCTCACTTATATCGGGAATACCCCATCCATAGAGGTTATCAGGAGAAAAAGCTCTATCACCTGAAGACCTCAAAATATTTAGAACATCACATGGCTTTAAATTAGGATTTGCCTGAAGAATAAGCGCGCAGCCTCCTGCAATCAAAGGAGTAGCTAAAGAAGTTCCACTACCCCAGCCATAAAAGACGCCATCATCTATTGCCCCAAAAGTATATACACCCATTGCACAGACATCGGGTTTAACCCTCCCATCAAAAGTGGGACCATGGGAGCTAAAATAAGCGATATTGCCCAATGAATCTACTGCTCCAACCGTTATTGCTCCAAAAGCGTCTCCTGGCGTTAAAATCCCTCCATCCCTATACTTACAAGCCTCATTACCAGCGGCTGTAACAATTATTATGCCTCTCTTGAAGGCTTCGTTTACTGCGATCGATATAGGAGCTGTTTTACCATCAATAATTTCAAAAGAATAGGTAGTATCATCAAAATCACGATACCCGAGTGAGGTAGAAATTATATCAGCTCCAAGTGAATCTGCCCATTCTATTGCGAAAATATAATTATCTTCTTCAATGGTCGTTTCTGAACGCACATCTTCTGTCTTAGCCAGAATAATTTCGGAATCATAACTAGCTCCTATTAAAACACCCGGGACATACCCGGATATCAAGCTTAATACCATCGTTCCGTGCCACTGTTGAGGATATTCTCCTGGCTCATCTTCAACTTCTGTGTCTTTGTAAATAAAATCTCTTTCAGCTAATAACAATTCATTATTTATCAATCTGTTGAACGCTTCGTGAGATTTCATAAATCCCGTATCAAAAAGTGCTATCCTTATTCCTTTCCCAGTTAATCCTCTAGAATGTAGCTGAGGTATATTCAACATTTCAAGCTGCCAGTAGGAATAACCATATACATTGGCAGACTTACGAAGTCCAATATTCACTGGAATGTAGCTACCACAAGTACTTTTATATTTTCCGACCGGGATTATTTTTTTAACAAACGATAGCTTTTGTAATTCACCTATTCTATCTTTATTAATTCTACAGCTAAAAGCACCGAGAAACCTCGAATAACCCTCTATTCTATTAACATATAACTCGAGCTTATTGTAAATTCTTTTATCTGGATAAAAATCTTTCCATGAGGTTATGTAACCAGCTTTAACATGCCTTATTTCAGCTTTCTCATCATATAAGACCTGCTTGCCCAGGAATCTATTCAAACTCTCTTCAGAAATAAAAACCCAGTACTTATCACTGGGAAGCAGCGTACCCTCATAAAAAAGCAGAAAGATAACAATAAAAGCTCTTAATTGAAGCCTAATCACTTTCCTTGATAAAAAATTTTATCAGATTATATAGAGTATATTCAAGATTATTTAAGCTCCTCGCTAAAATAGTGCCGATGACTTTTTTCAATCCGGTATACCTAGCTAAAACTGCATATGGAAATATATCTTTTGTGTACGCAATTACTGGAAATACCTCTTTCGCCTTTTTCTCAATTTCTGTCAACATATTAATATTTTTGGGTATCAATGCAATACCTTTGTTTAATATAACTTCTGATGACAGGTAACTCTTTAATGCTTTTAAGCAAGAAATATCGTATAAATTGCTAATATCAGGAAAAACAATCCCTGTTTTATCCGAATTTATCCCTATAAGTGGATTTGTACCAGAAAGATTTATATGATCCTCAACAAGAACTATCTCTGTGTTATCGCTACTATCAACTATATTACCGGAACCAATTAGAACCAATCTTTTAACACCCATTTGTACTACATTCCTTATTATACCTGACTGAACCTGAGGTTCATTTACTTCCACACAGAATAGAAGATTTTTGGGTTTTAGCTTATAAACATTTATATTGGGAAGCGAAAAAATTTGCTCAAAACCTCCCGTCACAGGGATAGCTTGTATTATAACAGTGTCTAAGGGAATTTTAAGCTTTGAAGAAAGTAGATCGTAATAATTTATATGGCTAAGTTTCATTCATTTTTATCTTCAAACTCATCCAATCTTACACTTATTTCTACAAACTCTCTCAGTTTATCTATTAACTCCTCTATCTCCTTTATTATTCTCATCTTCTCAATTTTTAATTCACTAAGTTCCGCATATGCTTTCTCTTTTTCTCTCTCCGCTTGATTGATAATATCCCCAGCTTTTGCTTTTGCCTCCCTTAGAATATTTTCTGCCTCCACATTCGCCTCTTTTATTATTTCTTCCGGAGACTTACCATCAAGACCCGGAACTCTATACTCCTCCAATTTATTATGTAAATTTTCAATCTCGCTGGCTACAGCTTCAAGAAAATACTTTACTTCAACAGTATCGAAACCCCACAGACTTTTATTGAACGTTTTATTTCTGACATCTTCAGGGTTTATCATAAAAATAACTCTCCCAGTCTAATCAAAGTACGAACAAGAAATTCATTAAGAAAATAAAAAATTAAAATAGCTATAAATGGCGCAAGGTCAACATGTTTAATATGAATCTTTTTTCTTATCTGAATGAGTACAGGTTCAACGACAATTCGTAGAAAATTTCTCATGGGGTTGTTGTGTAGGGCAGGTATCCAGAATAAAATAGCATCGACAATTATTAAAAAAATATAGATATTTATTAAAATCGATATCACCTTTGCTATTGCAATTAAAAAATAACCGATTAGAAACATCAGTTCCTCTCCCCAAATAAAGCTCTACCAATTCTAACCATGTTAGAACCTTCTTCAACGGCGATCTCAAAATCATCGCTCATACCCATCGATAAAGTATCTATTTCTGTTTTAGGTATCTTCGATTCTTTTACATTGTTATAAATCTTATACATCAAACGAAAAGCCTGCCTAATTTTTCTTTTATTATCAGTAAGTGGTCCAATAGTCATTAGTCCCTTTACTACTATCCCATCGAGCTCTGATATCTTATATATAAAATCAATTACCTCTTCGGGATCTATTCCAAATTTTGTACTCTCACCTGAAATGTTAACCTCTACCAACACAGGCAATCTCTTATTTAATTCTTTGCTATATTCTGATACTTTTTTAGCAATTTTCAGTGAATCGATTGATTGTATAATATCGAAATATTGCACAGTTTTCTTTGCTTTATTGGACTGCAAATGGCCAACTAAATGCCATATGATTTTCCCCCTTCCAAGCTGTTCAATCTTTGGTATTGCTTCCTGCACTCTATTTTCGCCAATATCATAAATACCACATGATATAGCCTCTTGTATTACACTGACAGGTTTCATTTTAGAGACCGCAACAATTCTAACACTTTCCTTACTTCCTGATCTTTCAAGAGCATCTCTAATTTTCTCTCTTATTTGCTGTAATCTGCTCTTAATATCAATCATAATAGGATAAATAATTATTATTCACTTTGCCCTTCATCAACCACAAAATCCTCTTCCGATTCCATTACTCTTGTTACAGCTGATATTTTATCATTTTCGTCGAGTTTTATCAAACGCACTCCTTGAGTAATCCTGCCAATAACTCTTATATCAGAAACAGAGAGTCTTATCAACACACCTTTTCCGGTGATAATCATTAAGTCATCACTGTCAACGACTTCAAGCATAGCAATCATTTTTCCATTTCTTACTGTCGTCTTCATTGTAATCACTCCTACACCACAACGACGTTGAATAGGATAGTCACTTATTTTTGTCCTCTTGCCATAGCCATTCTCTGTAACAACGAGGAGAGTCCCTTCTCTTCTTACTACGACCACACCTACTACTCGATTTCCATCACCTGGGAGTTTTACTCCAAGAACACCCGAAGCATTTCTACCCATGGGCCTAACATCCTTTTCATTGAATCTTATTGCTTTCCCATAAGCCGTACCTAAGATAATATCCTGATTACCGTTTGTAAGCTGTACATCAATAAGGTCATCATCATCCTGAAGAACAATTGCTCTAATACCGGTTCTCCTAGGTCTACTGAAGCTCTCAAGTGGTGTCTTTTTAACAAGCCCATTTTTCGTAACCATCAAAACATATCTATCACCGTCAAAATTCTTTACATTTAAAACTGCCTTCACCACTTCATCTGGCTCAGTATCTATTAAATTAACGATTGCTGTACCCCTTGATGCTCTACCAGCCTGAGGGATTTCATGTACTTTTAACCAGTAACATTTTCCTTTATCTGTAAATATAAGAAGATAATCGTGAGTCGAAGCTATAAATAGATTGCTTACAAAATCTTCTCCTTTTGCTTTAGCACCTGTACTTCCTCTTCCACCCCTATTTTGCCTTCTGTAGGCAGAAACGGGAAACCTTTTAATATATCCATTATTTGTTATTGTTATGACCATATCTTCTTCTGCTATCATATCCTCAATCTTAAACTCTCCAACATCATCGATAATCTCTGTCCTCCTGCCATCTCCATAAGTATTTTTTATTTCAAATAGCTCTTGCTTAAGTATTTCCATCCTTAAAGACCTGTTGCCCAATATCTCTTTTAATTTTGCTATAAGCTTTAATGTCTCCTTATATTCTTTAACAACTTTTTCCGTCTCCAGACTGGTCAATTTCTGCAATCTCATATCCAGTATAGCCTGTGACTGCCTTTCAGACAGTCCAAATCTTGACATCAATTTATTTCTTGCATCCTCGACAGTCTTTGAAGATTTTATAATTGCTATAACCTCGTCAATATTATCAAGTGCTATTTTTAACCCTTCAAGGATGTGAGCTTTTTCCTCTGCAGCATTCAGGTCATATCGTGTTCTTTTTACTATTATTTCATGCCTGAAATCTATAAAGTGCTGCAGTACCTCTTTAAGGTTCAACAATTTTGGTACACCATCAACAAGAGCCAACATATTAATTCCAAAGCTATCCTGCAGCTGGGTATGGGAGTAAAGTCTATTGAGTATGACCTCAGGTACTGCGTCTTTCTTTAATTCAATAACGACCCTTATTCCATCCCTATCTGATTCATCTCTTATATCAGTTATACCCTCGATGGTCTTCGACTGAACAAGTTTTGCAATTTTTTCAATTAGTGAGGCCTTATTTACCTGAAAAGGTAGCTCCGTTATTATTATACTTTCTTTTCCTCCCTTTGATTTTTCAATATTTGTTCTCGCCCTTATTTTAATTACACCTTTGCCTGTCCTGTAAGCCTCCTTTATTCCTTCAATACCCATAATGAAGCCACCTGTCGGAAAATCCGGTCCTTTAACAAAATTCATAAGGTCATCAATAGTACAATCGGGTCTATCCACAAGATAAACTATTGCATCCACAATCTCATCTAGAGAATGTGGTGGTATATTTGTCATCATTCCAACTGCGATACCACTACAGCCATTCATCAGCAAGTTGGGTATTGCAGCAGGTAGCACAGATGGTTCTTTCAGAGATTCATCAAAGTTAGGTACAAATTCAACCGTATTTTTATCAATATCCCTCAATAACTCGCCAGCAATTCTGGTTAGTCTCGCCTCAGTATAACGCATCGCGGCCGGACTATCTCCATCGATGGAGCCAAAATTACCCTGCCCATCCACAAGAGGATATCTCATTGTAAAGTCCTGAGCCATTCTTACTAAAGCATCATATACCGCACTATCACCATGTGGATGATATTTACCAAGGACTTCACCAACAATCCTTGCACATTTTCTTGTAGGTCTATTATATGTTAGCCCAAGCTCACTCATACCGTAAAGTATTCTTCTCTGGACAGGCTTCAGTCCGTCTCGAACGTCTGGAAGGGCCCTAGCAACAATTACAGACATAGAATAATCAAGATAGGAGCCCTTCATCTCCTCTTCGATACTTACAGGTACAATCTTTTCTCTTTTGAAGTCAATGTTTAATTTATCATTCATAGCTTACACATCCAGGTTTCTTACAAACTTTGCATTTTTTTGAATAAAATTTCTTCTTGGTTCTACACTTTCCCCCATAAGCATTGAGAAAATCCTATCAGCAGCAGCTGCATCATCAATAGTGACCTGTAAGAGGGTTCGTGTCTCCGGATTCATTGTAGTTTCCCAGAGCTGTTCTGGATTCATTTCTCCAAGACCTTTATATCGCTGAATAGAATACTTTTTTCCATCTTTACTCAATCTCTTTAAAATTGCATCTCTTTCATCATCATCATATGCATAATAAACTTCCTTTCCATAAGCTATCCTGTACAATGGCGGTTGAGCAATATAAACATGCCCATTTTCAACAATTTCTGGCATGTACCTGTAGAAAAATGTCAGTAGAAGTGTCCTAATATGGCTTCCATCGACATCAGCATCAGTCATTATAATAATTTTATTGTAACGAATTTTTTCTATATCAAAATCTTCTTCACCAATACCTGCCCCAATAGCTGTAATTATTGTTCTAATCTCTTCATTACCCAATACTTTATCTATACGAGATTTCTCCACATTTAAAATCTTCCCACGAAGAGGTAAAATAGCTTGATATTTTCTATCTCTTGCTTGTTTTGCACTACCTCCAGCCGAATCACCCTCTACTAAGTACAATTCACATAACTGAGGCTCCTTCGATGAACAATCTGCTAGTTTTCCTGGCAGATAACCACCTTCCAGCGCCGTTTTTCTTCTTGCAAGCTCCTTAGCCTTTCTTGCAGCCTCCCTTGTTCTAGCAGCATTCAGACACTTCTCAATTATTCTTTTTGCATCCGAAGGATGCTTTTCAAGATACTCACCCAAACCTTCCGAAACAACGGAATCAACTATACCCTTAACCTCCGAGTTACCAAGCTTTGTCTTGGTCTGACCTTCAAACTGAGGCTCAGGCACCTTTATACTTATAACAGCAGTTAATCCCTCTCTTACGTCTTCACCTGTAAAAGTAAAATTTTCTTTTTTGAATAATTTGTATTTCTGGACATAGTTGTTTAATGTTCTTGTAAGTGCAGTCTTAAACCCAACAAGATGAGTGCCACCCTCTATTGTATTAATATTATTTACAAAGGTTAAAATATTTTCTGTATATGAATTATTATATTGCATGGATATTTCAACAGGAATACCATTTTGATCCTTCTCTAAATAAATAGGCTTAGAAATAATTGGTTGCCTATTCTCATCAAGAAACTTAACAAATTCTATAATACCACCTTTATAGCGGAAAGCTTCCTCATAATTGATTCTTTCATCTCTAAATATAATCTCCAGTCCTTTATTCAAAAAGGCAAGCTCTCTTAATCTCTCTATTAGTACATCATTATCAAATTCAACTTTTTTGAAAATCCCTGAATCAGGTTTAAAGTGAATAAACGTACCAGTTTTCCTTGTTTTTGCTATCACTTTAAGCTCGTCATCAGGAATGCCTCTTTTATACTCCTGATAATATATTTTGCCATCTCTGAATACCTTGACCTTCAACCACTCAGATAGAGCATTTACAACCGAAACACCAACTCCATGCAAACCGCCGGAAATCTTATAGACACCTTTCTCAAATTTACTACCTGCGTGTAACATTGTCATAACAACTTCGACACCAGGTTTACCAACTTCGCTGTGGATATCAGTCGGTATACCTCTTCCATTGTCCAATACACTAACAGATTGATCGTTATAAACCTTAACCTCTATCTTCGTACAGTATCCCGCCACAGCCTCATCAATTGAGTTATCCACCACCTCGTATACGAGGTGATGTAATCCTCTCTTACCTGTATCTCCTATGTACATAGCAGGTCTTTTCCTAACTGCCTCAAGCCCCTTCAGTACAGTAATAGTTCTCGCACTATATTCTGTTAAATCATCAAATTTTACTTCACTCACTTGAATATTATCTCCTCTATTATTATACTACCCATGAAGCTATTTATCTTATTTATAATCTCCTCTTTCCTGATATAAAGTTCATTTCTCCATACAGGTGAATCCACTTTTAGAAAAAGTTTGTTAAAGTCTACTCTGATTGGTTTTGTGTGTTTCCATATTTCTTCACCAACAATCAACTTCCAATCACTTATCAGTCTATAGCCCTTCAATACATCTGTATATCCATATTTCGAAATTAGCTTATCTATCGCTTGTTTTAGACTTTTCATAAAACCTTATATTTTTTTAAACCTCTATCAATTTGACATTGTTGATATGAGATTTTTCAAACCTATTATAATTAGAGATATCAGTAGTTGTAATTAAAAACTGGAAATCCGGAAAAAGCATATCACAAACTTTTGACATATGTTCATAATCCAGATAGGCAAATAAATCATCGAGCAGAGTAATCGGTGGTTCACTTAACTTCCTTTTTATAAATTCAGCTTCTGCAAGTTTTATTAAGATCAGTGCGGATTTCTGCTCACCTTGAGAACCAATATCTTTTATTTCCTTATCTCCATAGAGAATATTTATTCTATCAATATGCACCCCAGTTGTCGTTCTTGTTAAAATAATATCTTTTCTGAAATTATCCCTTAACGAATTAAAAAAATCATGATAAGTAATAAGTCCATTTGATGTATTTACTGATTGTTTATAAATGAACTTAAGTGATTTAGAATCGCAACCGCTATGTAATCCTATATCCGCTAATAGCACATTGAAACTTTTGAAAAAATTTTTTCTCTTTTCGTAGATAAGGAAATTCTCTTTTGATAAATTCTCATCCAGTAAACTAAGATAATCGTCATAATCAAAATCGCCTTTTTCCCTTTTACCTTTAAGTATTTTATTTCTCTCTAAAATATTTTTTCGGTAAGAAATAATCGTCTGAAAATATTTATTATCAACAATAGAAAGAAGTCTATCAACAAACTTTCTTCTCAAAGAAGGTGTCCCAGAACATATATTTTCATGTTCTGGTGATAATATTACCAAAGGAATTTTTCCTACTATATCTCTCAATCTCTCCAGTTCTTCTCCATTTACAAAAGCTTTTTTCCCCATACTCTCATGGCAGTTAAAATTTACCAAAATTTTTTGATTTTTCGAATTGTAAAAATGCCCAAATATCTGGAAAAAATCGGAGGAAAAATTTATTAATTCTTTATCATTTGAAACTCTAAAACTTTTATTTATACCAAGATAGTAGACCGCTTCCAGGATACTGGTCTTACCTGCTCCGTTTTTACCAATGATAATATTTACACCGTTGGTAAATACAAATTCCTTATTTAAGTAGTTTCTAAAATTTATAAGCTTTAATGTCTCTATATACATTAAAAATTAACAGAGGAAGTCAATCTTCAACCAGTCGGATGGGCATCAATAACATGAACAATTCCTCTCCATCAGTATTTTCATCAGGCTCAAGAATAGTCGCAGATGTAGGAGTTTTGAACTTAAAATTGAATTTGGGTGAATCTATGTTTCTAAGTAACTCTTTGAGATATTCAGAATTAAAACCAATATTTATTGGATCTCCTGAGTACTCTCCATCAAATTCCTCCTCTGCAGAGCTTCTATTTTCTTCATCGTACGCTTTCATCTTAAGAGAAACATCTGGATTTAGGTTTAAAACAACCTGATGGGTGGTCTTATTGGAAAAAATAGAAACTCTCTTAATTGTAGAATAAAATTCTTCAACACTGGTCTTGAGAACTTTGTCATTATCTACTGGTACTACACTTTCGTAATCAGGAAAGTGTTCATTGATAAGCCTAGAAAAAATTATTGCATTGTCAATGGAAGCTTTTACATGATTGTCTCCTATAGACAGTACTATTTTTTCGCCATCTTTTAAATAGCTTTGAAGTACGTTTAAAAACTTCTTCGGAATAATAATATCCTTTTCGAAATCCTCTTTATTTATGTCAAATCTTTTAAGACAGATTAACCTATGTCCATCTGTAGATACAGTTCTTAACTCTTTATTCTTAAACTGAAATAAAACCCCAATAAGTGCAGGCTTTAATTCATCCCTTGCAACAGCAAATATGGTCTTTCTTATTATTCTGTTTAAAATTTCACTATCAAATTCTATCTCATGCAGTATATTCACATTTGGCAAAGATGGAAATTCATCGGGAGACCTTCCCATAATCTCATACTTACCACGTTCAGTAGTTATCTTAACCAATCCTTCATAATCGGCTTTTATGGATAGAATACCAGGTTCAAGTTCACCAACTATTTCTGTAAAGAGTCTTGATGGTACTGCAACACTACCATCTTCGATACCATTGACTTCCATATCAACGTTCATTGTAATTTCTATATCTGATGATCTAAGGGAAAGTGTATTTCCTTTTAGTGTCATTAATATACAGTTTAAAATAGGCATTGAAGTACGAACGGGTGAAACCTTAGAAACTTTTAATATTTGTTCATACAATTCATATTTATCAGCTTTTAGATACATAAATTAACCCCCTTTTGTTATATAAATATAACTCTAAAAAGTAAATTATATCAAGTTATTTATTATATACATTGTTGAATTGTTGATTTCTGAATTAATCGCTAAAAGATAATTAATTGAGAGTTTTTTATTTGTTAATTTGATGTTAATTAAATGTGAATATGGCATGTATGAATAAAATTTACTCGAAAAATAAAAAAAGAGAATAAATATAAACATATTATTAACAATCTTTTTGTGTTATTTCAATTTGATTTCAATATAAAAGTTTTTTTTCAGTTCCTCGATCCATTTAAGGTAAAGATTCATCTGCTTTAATTGGAGAGCGTATTGTTCCAGAGTTATCCACATATCGTTGTATACGCCATTTAGCTTTAATATATGAAAACCCATCTCTGTTCTAAATGGTTCACTAATCTCATCGACTTTGAGAGTATCCAAAATTGTAATAAACTCTTTTTGTTTGATTTGATTTTTGGGGATTCTTTCAATTCTGCCGAAATTTATTTTTGCGTCAGGATCATCGCTATATTTATATGCAGCCGAATCGAAAGAAATCTCTTTATTCTCGACCATCTTTTTGATTTTGTATATTTTCATTCTTGCTTGTTCTATATTTTCCTGAGATATTTTAGGCTTAATTAGAATATGTCTAACCCTTATTTTTTCTCCTTTTCTATCTACTAACTGTATTATGTGGTATCCAAGCTCTGTTTTTATAATGTCACTTACTTCATCAGGTTCTAAAGAGAAAGCGGCTTCTTCGAAGGAAGTTATAAAATCACCTCTTTGAATAAATCCAAGATCACCACCATATGGTGCTGTTGCAGGATCGTCAGAATATTTCTTTGCAAGCTCTGAAAAATCATGCCCATTAAGTATAAGTTCCCTGAGAGAGTCAATAAGAGACAAAGCTTCCTGATTCTCCTTGTTCCCAGGCCTGATCTCAATTAATATATGGCTGAAATCTAACGTCGGGGGTATTTCTGGGATGCTATCTTTATATGTTTCATAAAACTTTTCCACTTCTTGTCTTGTTAACGTAATGTTTTGAAACTTTTTACTCTTGAGTTTTTGCACGAGTATCATATTTTTAATAATCGGTCTATAATCCCTTTTAATTTTATTAAGCGGTCCTCCAAGCAAATTCTCAGCTTTCTGCTGGGAACCTGCCTGTTTTATTATTTGTTCAATTTTTTGATTTAACATTTCTTCAACTTCTCGGTCGGATACTTCGATACTTTCAATTTTCGCCTGCTCGACAAGAATTTTATCCTCAATAAGAGCATTCAGGGCAAGTTCTCTTAACTTTTGATATTTTTCTTTGTTGACTTCTGGGTTAATACCCATTTGGGAAGCATTAAGTCTTGCTAATTGTTCAACTTCACTGTATAAAATTATGTTATCATCAACAATTGCAGCGATTCCATCAATAAGTTCCTGTGAGTATATTGTAATGAAGGTTAAAAGCAGAAAGACGTACCTCTTCATTTCTCCCCTTATGATTTTGAATGATTATTCAATTCTGATTTCATATTTATACTTTTTTAAAATGCTATCAACTAACATGCTATATGATTCTTGTATTTTAATTTGGGTCAATCTTTGAATAATCTCATCTCTGACTTCATCAATAGGTATGATAGAACCTTTTCTGTTGCGTTCAAGAACTTTGATAACATGATACCCATAATCTGTTGCAATCGGACCAAGGACTCTTCTGGGAGGCGTATCAAAAATTGTTTTATCAATTTCTATTATGGGTTGTCCTCGCTTAATAACTTTTGTTTCGAATTTATATTGATTATATAATTTCTCAAGTTCTTTTTGATTGTTCGATAAAAATGCAGATTTTATTGTTTTAGCTTCACTATATGTTTTTACAACAACATGTATAACTTTAGCCTCATCAAAGTTACGTACAAAGAGTTTGTTTCTATTTTCAAGATAGTATTTTCGAATATCATTCTCGCTAATCTTAATCCTGGAGTTAACAAAATATTTTATAAATTCGTCTATTACTAGACTTTTTTTATAATTCTCGACCTTTTGGAGTAGTCTTTCATCTTTATCAAAATGATATTTTTTTGCTTCCAAATATAGAGCTTCTTTTATAATCCAATCCGTGACATATTTCTTCAAGGATTCCTTATCTTTTGAAATGCTATTAGGTATGTCATCATCAGTGATATAACTTTTATTTATTCTTGCTATAAAATATTTTGGGACGCTATCCTTAGAACAATTAAATATAGTAAGAAAAAGAAGAAGTAATATAATGAAATTGACTCGCATGCTCACCCTCGCAATTCATTGTAAATTAAGTTTATTATGAAGTTTTAACAAGAAATCTATTAATAAATTAACAATTTCTTTTTTACTATAAATAATAAAGGTATGATTTTCATTCATGCTAAATTTATAAGTAAAATGCAGTTCATTAGTTAGATTATATAAAATATTATTAATATCAAAATTAAATAATATGGAATTGGGAGATAATGTAATTGTGGCAGTGTTTTTATTTATTAATATCTTACTTATATTAAGAGATGTGGACAAACACTTGATTTTAAATAAGTTAGAAAGGTTTTTTACTTCCCTACGAGGATTGCCATATTTATCTTTTATATCATTAAATAGCATATCAACCTCAACTAGCGAGTTTGCATTGGAAAATTTTTTATAATAATATATTCTGTAGGCTTCATTTTCTATATAATCATCAGGTATGTAAGCGGGGTATGGAAAAATTACTTCTGTATGGGCATTTGAAGTTTTATTATCGATCAAATTTTCGTTAAATGATTTTGAATCCTGGAATTCATTAATGCAACTTTTTAGAATCCTTATGTATAATTCATATCCTACAGCGTTGATAAAACCACTTTGTTCTACACCGAATACATTCCCGGCACCCCTTACCTCCATATCCTTTAATGCAATTTGGTATCCTGAGCCAAGTGATGTAAATTTTTTTAACGTAAGGAGTCGTTTCATAGCTGAATCTGTAAGGCGTGCAGGATTATTAACGATAAGATAGGCATATGCCTTTCTTGTACCTCTACCGACACGGCCACGCAATTGGTACAATTGAGCTAAACCGAAATTATGAGCGCGGTTAATAAAAATAGTATTGACATTTGGTAGATCAATACCACTTTCAATAATAGGAGTTGTTATTAGGATATCTATTTTTTTATTTATAAAATCAAGCATTGTTTGTTCAATTTTTCTTGCAGGCAACTTACTATGGATAAAATCGATCCTGACATTTGGGAGTATCATTTTCAATTTTGAAAATAGAGGATCAATTGTAATTATTTTATCGGTTACGAAATAAACCTGACCTCCTCTATCGATTTCCCTTCGTATTGCCTCTTTTATTATACTTGAATCAAATGTTATTATTTCGGTGTGGATTGGGTATCTATATTTTGGTGGAGTATTTATGACTGATATATTCTTTGCTCCAATTAGAGATAAGTATAGTGTCCTAGGTATTGGAGTTGCCGATAATGAAAGGACATCGACATTGAGCCTTATTTTTTTAAAATGTTCCTTTTGTTTTACTCCAAAGAGATGTTCTTCATCTATAATGACCAATCCGAGGTCCTTAAACAACACATCTTTGGAGAGTAACCTATGTGTGCCGATTACAATATCGATTGTACCCGATGACAAACCAGAAAGAATTCTCTTTTGTTCTTTAGATGGTGTAAATCGAGAAAGTACCGCAATATTAATAGGATAATTTTTTAATCTTTCGCTGAAGGTTCTATAATGCTGCTCAGCAAGAATAGTAGTTGGCACTATTACAGCAACTTGTTTAGAATCCATAACTGCTTTAAAAGCTGCTCGTATAGCTACTTCTGTTTTTCCAAAACCCACATCCCCGCATAGTAGTCTATCCATGGGATATGATTTTTCCATATCTTTTTTTACATCCACAATAGCTTTCGTCTGGTCGGGTGTTTCCTCGAATGGGAATTCGGATTCGAGCTGGATTTGTAAATCGGAATCGGGGGAAAAAGGAAAACCCTTTGAGTTGAGCCTTCTAGAGTAAAGCTCCAATAGCTCTTTTACAAATTTTTCTGCTGATTTTTTTGTTGTACTTTTGATTCGTTCCCATTCGCCACTACCAAGTTTAGTAAGAGTGGGTTTAAAATTACCAGAAGCATAATATTTGGTAATAAGGTTAAGTTGGTCTATTGGAACAAATAGCTTATCACCACCTTTGTATTTTAATACCAAGCATTCAGTCTCGGTCCCGAAAGCATTAATTTTTTCTAAACATTCGAACTTTCCGATTCCGTAATTCATATGTACAATATAGTCTCCATATTCAATAGAATCCAAATCAATAGGAGATAAATGTTCGTTCTCTATGAAAGAGGGCAATTTCCTGTGTGTTGTACTCTTTCTTTTAAAGAAAATGGAGGAAGAAGAATAGAAATAAATGTCTTTATGGGGTATAAAAAAACAATCACTAATTGGTTTTCTTATAAATGTTATTCTGTCAAAAAATTGGTAATTTTTCAAATTATTTGAGATAGAATTATAGAGTGTGTCAGAGTCCACGAAGATAAAAACACTTGATTTAGAATTTTTTTTAAAAATCCGTGAAAGATTGTCTAGGAATTTATTAAATCCTAAAGGTTCGTCTGGATAATCAAAAGGAAAGATAATGTCGCCATCGGATAGATCGTTAATAAAAAGCAAAGTACTAAATTTCTTTAATAACTCAGATAAATTTTTGTTATATAGTCTCTCTTTGTGATTTATAATCGGGAGTGAAATTTTAGGTAGCAATTCGAAAAAAGGTTTGTGTTTTTTATCAGATTTTATTTGGGGATAAATAGTAATAAGATTAAGAGATTTAAAGGTTTTCTGGTTTTCAGGAGAAAAGAATCTGATGCTCACAATCTCATCTCCGAAATATTCTATTCTTACAGGGAAATCGTAATGTGGAGGATATATGTCTAAAATATACCCTCTTTTTGAGAAAGAAAATGGCATTTCAACAAAATCAACTTCTTTATAACCAAAGTTTTTCAGATGGGATATTAAACGATCTCTTGGAAAAATGTCATTAATTGAGATTTTTATAGAATTTGTTATAAAATAACTATTATCAGGGAGGAGTAGATTTAAATTTTCAACGTGTGAAAAAAGAAAAAAATTGTATTTACTATAAAGAAAAGAGATAAATCTATATAAGTTTAAAATATCTGCCTGGTCATAGAAAAAGGCATCCAAATTAAAATTAAGATTTATCTTCGGGAGGAAAAATACTGGAGAATTATCATCTAAAAAATTAAGGGTGTCGTTATATAATTTTTCAAGCTCATCATTATTATCAGATAAGAATATAATTGGTTTTTTTAAAATAGGTATCAGCATACTTATGGTGAGAGCTAATGCTGAACCTTGTAGATTAGAAACTGAAATTGATTTGTTTGAATAGACAGCATCAAAAATATCTCTTATGTATGGTTCTTTTTTTAGTGAATCGATAAGAGATGATAGTTTACAGTCTTTCATGTTTCACGTGAAACAATGAGCTTTCCCATCTTTTTAAGGTAGATCATAAGGGAAGTTATGTCAGAGGGAAGAATACCTGGTATTCTAGAAGCTTGGCTAAGGGTTTCTGGCTTTATTTTATTTAATTTTTCACGTGCTTCTTTTCTTATTATATTTATGCTGTTGTAATTCAGATTCTGGGGGATAAGAGCGTTTTCACACTCTTTCATGCTATTTATTATTTCATAGCTCCTATTAATGTATCCCTCGTACTTTATTTCTGTTTCAATATGAAAGTCCAGCATTTGAAATTTAAAAATTCTATCTAGGAGATTTTGAGGGATGAAAGTTTTGATATGGTCAAAAGATATTTCGGGTCTTTTTAAAACCTTATGAATAGATAACCCAGGTGTATATTTTGTATTTCTACCCGCTCTTGGAATAATTTGGTAAAATTCTTCCTCATTTAAAAAGCGACGTTTTAAGAATGCTATTGTTTCAGAAGCAACTTGCATCTTTTCTTTTGTTATCTCTATGAATTTATTAGGAAGTAAACCAATTCTTTCAGCTTTTTCAACCAATCTCTGGTCGGCATTATCAAACCGTAGAAGTAATCGATACTCTGCGCTAGAAGTAAACATTCGGTAAGGTTCCGTTGGACTTTTTAGTATTAGATCATCTATAAGTACTCCAATATAAGCTTCGGATCGATCAAGAATTAAGGGTTCCTCACCTTTTAGACTGAGAGATGCATTTATTCCGGCAATTAATCCCTGAGCAGCAGCCTCCTCATATCCGGAAGTACCGTTAACCTGTCCAGCAAAATACAATCCTTTAATGATTTTTGATTCAAGTGTTCTGTAAAGTTGAAATGCCGGGAAAAAGTCATACTCGATGGCATAACCAGGTTTAATAATTTCTGCTTTCTCAAGACCAGGTATTGTTCGTAATCCCCTTATCTGGACATCGATAGGGAGGCTTGTGCTAAAACCGTTAACATAAATTTCGTTTGAATTTTCCCATTCTGGTTCGAGAAAAATTTGGTGAGAATCTTTGTCTTTAAAACGTACTATTTTATCTTCAATGCTTGGACAGTAGCGTGGTCCGACAGATTTGATTACTCCAGTATATAGTGGTGAACGATCAAGAGATTCGAAAAGAATCTGATGTGTTGTTTTATTTGTATATGTTATAAAGCAAGGAATATTTTTTGGTTTGAAATTAGTGGTTTGAAATGAGAAAAGGATTGGATTTTCATCACCATATTGCGGAGTTGTTTTTGAAAAATCAATAGAATCGCGATTTATACGTGGTGGTGTGCCAGTTTTAAGCCTGCCTGCTTTTATTCCAAGAGATATTAGCGATTCAGTTAATCCGGTTACTGCCCTTTCTCCTATTCTACCACCTTCAAAATGAGTAAGGCCAATATGTATTAAGCCATTTAGAAACGTTCCTGCAGTTATTATCAATCTGTTGCATGTTATATCGCCATGCTTTTCGGTAGTAATTCCAATTACTCTTTTATCTTCAGTTAATACCCTTACTGCCATATCTTCCATTAGATCTAGATTTTCCTGCTCTAACAGCCTTTTAATCATCTCGAGGGAATACTGGATCTTATCTGCCTGTGCTCTCAATGACCATACAGCCCTACCTTTTGATTTATTAAGAACACGGAATTGCAAGCCAGTTTTATCTATTACTTTCGCCATTTCACCACCAAGTGCATCAATTTCAGAAACAAGATGCCCTTTGGCTAGTCCCCCAATTGCAGGATTACATGACATTCTCGCAATCGCGCTTATGTCGATTGTAACTAATAGAGTCTTTAGCCCAAGACGTGCCGATGCCAATGCTGCCTCTATACCAGCATGACCACCGCCTAGCACTATTATTTCGTAATCTGCATTTCTCCGTTTCACGTGAAACATTCCTATTTTCCTATACAGAATTTGCTAAAAATATTATTTAAAATATCATCGCTGGTGGTTTTACCCGTTATTCTATCTATATGTTCCAGACAGAACCTCAATTCCGATGAAATCAGTTCCGCTGGCATATTATCTTTTATTAGACGTAATGCGGATTTAAGCGACTTTCTTGCATTTTTTAATTCTTTATAATGTCTTTGATTGGTTATTATAATGTCGGCCTGTGGTTTCTTTTTTGTTTCTATGCTCTCGATTATCTTTACTCCTAATTCGTGTACTCCCTTACCGGTTTTTGCCGATATAAGAGCATAGGTTTTACCATTAAAAAATTTCTCTATGTCGCAAATTTTATCCTTTTTGACTTTATCTGTTTTATTTAGAACAAATATCACATTATCAATTTTTATGTTCTTTTCTTCTATAGCAAACCTTATATCACCAGGATTTGTTATGTCTACCACAAATAATACAGTGTCAGATGAGTTAGCTATTTTGTAGCTTTGCTCGATACCAGCCTTTTCTATGTCATCATGTGTCTGGCGAATTCCGGCGGTATCTATGAGCTTCAGAAGATATCCTTTTATTGATATTGATTCTTCAATATAATCTCTTGTTGTACCAGGTATTGGAGAAGTAATTGCTCTTTCTTTTTTTAAGAACGAGTTTAAAAGTGTGGATTTTCCACTATTTGGGGGTCCTACGATAGCTACAGTGATTCCATGTTGTGCTATTTTACCGTATTCATAGCTTTCTGTTAATCGTTCGATTTCTCTCTTTGTTTCTGATATTTTCTTTAACAATTCCTTTCTCGATATAGTTTCTATATTCTCTTCTTGGAAATCAAGTTCTATTTCTATAAGAGAAATTAAATCTATAAGTTTTTTCTTAATATTTTCGAGCTTATTCCCCAACTTCCCCTCGAGTATTTTGAGGCTTGTCTCGTTTGAGATTTTTGTAAGGGAATTTATTAAGTCAGCCACAGCTTCAGCCTGTGTTAGTTCCAATTTTCCATTTAAAAAAGCCCTTTTTGTGAATTCACCAGGCTCAGCTAGCCTTGCACCATTCTTGGTGCATAATTCAATTATTCTGTTGGCAATATAAGGGTTACCATGACAGTTTATTTCGACCATATCCTCGCCGGTATAGGAATGTGGAGCTTTATAAAATATCACGATAACATCATCAATTGGTTGTCCGTTATCTGTAACTCTTCCAAAAGTAGCCACCCTTGGATAGATAGGATCTTTTTTTGCCTTAAATATTTTTTTTACTATGTGATGAGAGAGACTTCCTGAAAGTCTAACTATGGAAATTGCGCCTATACCCGGTGGCGTAGATATTGCGATAATTGTATCTTTATAGCCTTGGTACATAGTTTATTTAGGTCTGTCTGTAATAAGTTTTTGCTGGATTATAGTAAAAATGTTGAATAGTGTATAATAAAGGTTCAAACCCGAAGGAAATTGGTTGAAAATGAAGAAGAAGACTATAGCAAATAGATATGTTTGTAATCTCTGTTGTTTATTCGCTGAAATAGTAGAGAGCTTTTGCTGAAAAATCGTTGTAATAAGCATAATTATTGGTAAAATGTTAACACTGTTTCCATACAGAGGTATTGAAAAAGGTAAAGTGAGAATCGTATCTGGATTAGAAAGATCTTTTATCCATAGTACGAATGGTGCCTGTCTGAGTTCTATTGTTGTCCTGAATATAATAAAAAGAGCCCATAGGATTGGCATTTGAAGCAGGATTGGGAGGCATCCACCAGCGGGATTTATTTTATGTTCCTTATAAAGTTTCATTGTTTCTGCTTGTAGGCGCTGAGGGTCATTTTTATATTTTTCTCTTAATGCGTTTATCTTAGGCTGCAACTCTTGCATTTGCTTCATAGACTTTTGCCATTTATTGGTAAGCGGATAAAAAATAATTTTGATAAAAATTGAAAATAGTATCAGCACAACGCCATAGTTTGGAATTAAACTGTGGAGTTTTATAAACAGCACAAGTATTGCTTTGCTTATCGGTCTAATGGGAGAAAATCCAAAATTCATAATTCTTTCAAGTTTGACATTCAGAGATCTAATAGTGTAGTAGTCAAGTGGACCGATGTAAATGTTTACTGTAGACTCTTTATCAGCAGGAAACATTATTTGCATTTGATATTTTTTCCAGATTTCTGTCCTTCCCTTAGTGTAGCTTTTACCATATAGAGAATATCCATAAGTCCCTGGATATACGGGTATTATCGCTGTTGAGAAATATTTTGATCTTATAGCAGCCCAGTCTATGTAGCCTCGAAAAGAGCTTCTTTTCTCTTTACCTGATTTTACAGTTAGTTTATCAAGTTCTCCACCGGAGAATGCGTATGAACCGGAGTAATATAAATCGTCTTTGACAAGTTTTTCTGTTATAGGCAAACCACAGTCCCAGTTTAAGCTGTAAAATTCGCTTCCAATGACTTCCCTTATATCTTTCAGGTTTTGTTTTATACGGAATAAATAGTTATCAGCGAAGAAGGTAAGTTTTTTAATTACTTTACCATAGTCGGTTGTTAATTCATACGTAATTTCGATACTATCTTTATCTTTTAAATAGATATGTTTATCTTCGTCAAATTTTTTTGATATCTTTTTTAAGTCAAAGGGTTCTAACAGTCTAAGAGTATCTCCATTTATATCTATGAATGAGATGTATAGAGCGGAACCTTTTCCTTCAGGGATAAGATTAACCAGTGTTGTGTCATTATTGATAGTACTTTTGTATTTTTTAAGAACAAAACTTTTAATAATGCCACCACCAAGATTTGAAAGTTTTGCTATGAATAGGTCGTTTTCAATTATAAGAGAGTCTTCTTTGATATTTTTTGTTGTGGCTGGTTGTATTATTGTTATTTCCTTTTTCGCCTCGGGCGTAGTTCTTTTAGTAGTAGTTTCTTGTGGTATTTTTTCTTCTCTCTGGTTGGGAATTACTCCTGTTGTGTCTGCAATTTTTGCAGGTGTTTTTTGAGTTCTTCCAATCCATTGATAATAATAGGGTATAAGCAGGATTATAATAAATACGAGTATAAATCCAATAATGCTTCTTCTATCCATTCTTTTTGTTCTCCTTTTTTGGTAGAGGGTCATACCCACCTGGATGAAAGGGGTTACATTTTATTATTCTTGTCAATGATAGATAAACTGCCCTGAAAAAGTTTAATTGTTTAAATGCTTGAATTGTATAATTTGAACATGTTGGATAAAACCTGCATGAATGGGGTAAAATTAGAGACAGGGAGTTTTGATAGGTTTTAATTAATAAAATTATTAAATGATTAAAAATCTTCATTTATTAACCTTTGCCGAATAATTTTACTAAAATAAGAAAAGCTGTAATTATTATTGAACTTTCTAATAAGAAAAATGATTTGTTTGGGCTTTTTTATTTCGTATTTGTTAACACGATATGCTTCTTTTATTAACCTTTTTATTCTATTTCTAACCACAGCACCTTTTACTTTTTTAGATATTAATACTCCAATTTTATTTCTCTCTGAATTTTTATAATATATTATTAAATGTCCAAGATTGATTCTTTTTCCAGAATGTAGAATCTCGCTGATTAATTTCTTACCCCGGATTCTCTCAGATTTTGATAGCCTATGCCGAAATGGCTTTTCTCCCCTTTTTCCTTCGCCTTGATAAAATTTTTCTTCCCGCTCTGGTTTCCATTCTGGCTCTGAAGCCATGTTTATTCTTTCTTTTTCTGATGCTTGGTTGGTATGTCCTTTTCATTTATCACTCCAAAATGATATTGTACAAAAAACAGATATAAATTTATGTAAAAAAATTTTTAAAAAATAGCCTTAATAACTGAAAACTATTGCTTTTTAATTTTATCCTGTTAGCTTAGTAATGAGGTGGATGGAAGTAGTGTTGATAAGTTGTTAATAACAGAAAAGTATGATGGAAAATGGTTAAGTGTTATTTCAATTAGATATGATTTCTATAAATTTTTTATAAAAATATTCTTAGGGAGTTTGGGTATGTTGTTGATGTATCGTTTGTTATGGGTGTTTTAAAAATGTAAGTGATTTTATGAATTTTTTAATTTATATTTTGCTCGTTTTCATGGCCATTTTTGGTGTTTATGTGTTAATGTTGATAACTTTGTGGCGGGAATATGGAAAAAACTTCTGATATTAAGGAATTTTGGGGAAATGTGCTTGGATATGTCAAAAATTATGTATCAGAACAAACTTTCAATACATGGTTCGTACCTATAAAACCAATTGCTGTAAATGATAACACCATATACCTAGAGGTACCTAATAAATTTTTCTATGAATGGATTGATACTCATTTCAAGGATATTCTGGACAGAGCGATAAAATCTGTTTTCGGTAGAACATACAAACTTAATTTTACGATTATCCTTGATGAAAATGTAGAAGACGTCGATAGTTTTAATGAAAAAAGTTACAAAAAGAAAAAGAATTATAGCAGTATCGCAACATCCGGATATTTTGAAAATTTTTCTAGGATTAATGAATATTATACCTTTGATAACTTTGTTGAAGGAAGTAGTAACCAGTTTGCAAAAGCTGCCTCCATTGCTGTTGCCAATTCTCCCGGGAAAAACTCATTTAATCCCTTAGTGATATATGGTGGTACAGGTCTTGGAAAAACCCACCTTTTACAGGCAATTGGAAATGAGGTATTGAGTAACAATAGGGTTAAGAAGGTTGTGTATATTTCAAGTGATGCTTTTACATTAGATTTTATTACTGCCGTGCAGAAAAATAAGGTTAACGAATTCTCACAGCACTACAGAAGCGTTGATCTTCTTCTTTTAGATGATATACAGTTTTTTCAGAATAAAGAACAAACGCAGGAGCAGTTTTTCCATATTTTCAATGACCTATATCATCACGGTAAGCAAATTGTTTTGACATCCGATAGGCAACCTTCGGAACTAGATGGATTACATGACAGGATGCTCTCTCGTTTTCAATCGGGTTTGGTTGTTGATATCCAGCCACCAGACCTGGAAACAAGAATTGCCATTTTACAAAAGAAGGCAGAGGAAGATGGACTGGAGATATCCTTTGAGGTAATTGAATATATAGCTACAAATATAAAGTCGAATGTTAGGGAGTTAGAAGGGGCTTTAATTAGGTTGCTTGCTTATTCATCTCTTTTAAGGGTTGATATAGATATGGAATTGACAAAACGGGTTTTACAGGAGATCCTTGGATCAAAAATCAATACGTCAATATCTATAGAGCAGATTCAAAACATCGTTTGTAGCGTGTATAACGTTACCCTTGATTCTCTTATTGGAAAAATTAGAACAAAAGAAGTAGCAGAAGCAAGAATGATAGCCATGTATTTGACCAGAGAATATACTGATCTATCTCTGAAGACAATTGGTTTATATTTTGGTGGTCGTGACCATTCGACAGTAGTTCATGCAATAAAATGGGTAGAAAATAATATTAAAAGAGATAAAAATTTTGCTCATCGAATATTATCTTTTAGAAACAAGCTGGAAAGTTCAATATAAAATGAATGTTTTTTATAAAATAGTTGCATTTCATTTATTTTATTAATATTATTTTCATAACTATATAACAAATGGAGGGAGAAATGGCACAGAGAGGCACTATTAACAAAGTTATTCTAGTTGGTTATCTGGGCAAGGATCCAGAGCTGAGGTATATGCCAAGTGGAGATGCTGTTGCTGAAATAAGGATAGCTACCACGGAGGTTTTTAAAAACAAAGAAGGAGAAAGGGTAGAAAAAACTGAATGGCACAGCGTGGTGTTATGGAGAAAGACGGCAGAATGGGCTGCTGAATGGCTAAAAAAAGGTCAGCTTGTTTATGTTGAAGGAAAGCTTTTAACGAGGCAATGGGAAGATAGAGACGGTCTAAAAAGATACAAGACTGAAATACAGGCTGATCAGGTTACGGTACTTGGTGGTCTTGTGGGAAAAGAAAAGGCAATTGAAGAAGAAGAGATTATTGATGAAGCAGAATCTTCCCCCTCAATTGAAGATGAAGGAGATGAAGATCTTCCATTTTAGTATTTAAAAGAACTTCCGCCAATGAACTCCCTTAAGATTGAGTTTGATGGAACTGGCTTTTCGTTTATTGTAAGAAAGCATTTTAATATATCCATTAATCTCCTCGCCTCAGGGTAGACACTGCTTGTTTTAGGAATTTTTTTTAAATAATTCACGGCATATCTCTTTAAAGCAGCCAGTTCATAAACCAGCGATGAGTTAAACATTACATCAGCTTCTTCCTGAAAAGGGAAGATAAAGTTTTTTTCGCCCTCAATTACCTTTGCCCAGGTATGTATAGTCTCCTCTGCATCATGATTTCTAAATTTTGAGTCTCTTACAATCCTTCTTATTAAACGTAGTTCATGGGTTGGTATTCGGTTGGCATTGTCAAAATTTAGATGTGTTAAAGCGCTTATATAAATCTTATATACGTTTTTATTATTCACTACCGATGTGATTTTTGGATTTAACCCGTGTATCCCCTCAATGAGAATTACACAATTGTTTGAGGCTTTCACCTCATTGGTATACTCTTTAATTCCAAGCTTAAAATTGAATTTTGGTAATTTTACCTTTTCACCTGTTATCAGAGCTTTGATGTGTTTTTTAAGTAGATCAAGATCGAGGGCTTCAGGGATTTCAAAGTTTAGGTTTTTTCCCTGTTCTTTTATAAGTTGTTTTCTATCTTTGTAATAGTTATCAAGAGATATAGTTATTATATTGTGTCCTAAGACCCGTAGTTGTATATAAAGTCTCTTCATAAATGTGGTTTTACCCGATGATGATGGGCCTGATATAAAAGCAACCCTTTTCTCTTCATTTATCCTATTTATCTCTTCTGCTATGAATACAATTTTTCTTTCATGGAGAGCTTCAGAAATTTTAATTATCTCATCAATAGTACCATTTTTTATTGCCCTATTTATATGGCTAACATCGGATAAGTTTAATATTTCTCCCCATTGTTCGTGTTCGTTGAAAATTTCGAAAAGTTTTTCCTGTGGCGTAAATTCAGGGATAATGTTTATATCTCCCTCTATTGGATACCGTATTATAAAACCTCTTTTGTATGATTTTAAATCAACTTTCCTAATACATGAAGTGGACGATAGTAGTGGAGTAGGAGCCCAGTACAAAACGGACTCAATTTCATATAATTTTATTTCATTTTCCGGGTAATATTTTAATAATTCTGCGGTGTCTTTTCTGCCTATTTTTGTGAAGTATTTTAATGCGTCCCTCTTTGAAACCTTTATGGGGTTTATTTTTATGTTCTTAGCAATGGTCTCGGTTAATTCTCTGTACAATGCTTCAATATATTTTTCGATATTGGTTGTCTCCGAGTTGATCTTACAGTATAGACCATTTGACATACTGTGAGCGATGACCAGTTTTTTATCCGGAAGAATTTTGGATGCTACATGATATAATAAGGTTGCGCAGGTATTTTCATAAATTCTCTTTGCAGTCGAATTATACTCTTCAACAGTTTGTATCACGTCTCCATTTTCTGGATATTCGTTATATGAACAATATTCTCCATTTTTTATTATAAAAAGTACGTTATCGGGCAATATGCTGGATTCTTTTACTATATCATAGATTGTCTTATTTTTGTTTGTACTGATTTTTATTCCGTTTACATATATAATTATATTTTCCACACAATAAATTATTTTGTTTTATGAATTATAAAAAGGCTTTCCTTGCAAACATAAATGGGATTCACCTGTTGAAAGGCTATGTCTTTTGAGTGAAAAAGGACTGAAAGCTATTCTAAATTATGATAGAAACAATAGCGTGTTAATAGTGTCTTATGGTTGTAAGTATCCTATTGATTATGGGTGGGTTACAACTATCTTTCCAATAAGATTATATAAAGTGAATCTAATATTCTATTTGTGGGTCACTGGGAGAAAACAATAAGTGTTTTTATCTGGAAAAAACTTCAAAGCGGGCGAGGGCATGGGCTAATTGGTGAGAAACTAAGGAAATTGTATTAAGAGGCCAAACTTGAGGTTTTCTCTGGTAATAGAAATTATTGTGTTTGTAAGAAATATTAAGCTTACTTTTGTGTTATTTCATAAAGAACCAGACAACACAAATAGATATTGTGAATTTTCTAAGGTTTTTGAGAGGCATTTTAATGGAATTAGTATATTACATGGAGAAATAGTTTTACAAATTATGTGTAGTTTCCTTTATAAATTTCGAGATTTTATTTTTAAGAATATCTCTTGTAATTCTAAAAGCGTTTAATTTTCTTTCATCGTCTCCCAGAATTCTTATTGGATCTTCAATGAACCAGCTTAAAGTATTTACTTTTCCTTTTAGGTTAGAACAACTCATAGCAGCAACCTCACAAAGGTTAATTACATAATCAAATTCTATATTTTCCACTTCACTTATATGTTTTGATCTATGACCATCCATACTGATACCAATTTCTTTCATAACCTGTATTGTAAATGGGTGAACATAAGCCGGGCTTATACCTGCACTATAAGCCTCGAATTTGTCACCAGCCATTTTTTTTATTAGTGCTTCTGCCATCTGACTTCTTACAGAGTTACCTGTGCATATAAAAAGGACCTTCAATTTTCCCATAAATATTTGTTCCTACTTCAGTTATTGTAAACAAAACGGATTTATCTTATTAATCATTGACAAAAAATCCAAGTTTTTTTGCATACTGGATTACTCTATTGTATTCCCAATCTGTTATAGGTCTACTTATTTCAGGATATTTATTAGCAAGGTATTCAGGTCTATATTGACTCATTAAATTTAAGTAGGTCTTTTGAGGTAAATTTTTTGCCAAAAATTCTATTATTTTTAATGACTCGTCTGTATGTCCAGGCATTATAAGATGTCTGATTAATAATCCTCTTTGAGCAATACCCATACTATCAGAAATAAGAGGTCCTACTTGCCTGTACATTTCCAAAATTGCAACCTTTGCGTGCTTTGCATAGTCATGTGCATTTGTGTATTTTTGTGCTACTTTATCTGTAAAGAATTTGAAGTCAGGCATATAAATATCTATAAATCCATCTATTATTTCTAGAGTTTCTTTTTTCTCGTAACCGCTGGTGTTATAAACTATAGGGATAGTCAGTCCCTTGTGACGTGCAATTGATATTGCTTCTATTATCTGTGGAAGAAAATGAGTTGGTGTCACAAGATTTACATTGTGGCATTTTAATTTTTGAAGGTAGTTCATTATTTCTGAAAGCTCCTCAGTAGAACATTCTGAGCCAGTTTCATAAGCGCTTAGTTCGTAATTCTGACAAAAGATGCATTTCAAATTGCATGAAGAGAAAAATATAGTTCCTGATCCGTAGATACCTGATATGGGTGGTTCCTCCCCATGATGAGGAAAATAACTTGAAATCTTGATTTTCAGTCCACTGTTGCATATACCCTTTTCGCCTTTTATTCTATTCACGCCACAATTGTGTGGACAGATATCGCATTTTTCCAGCTTTTTATAGAGGGTTTCTATAATTTTTTTCTCTTTTCCTTTGTTTACCACTTTATGATAAAAAGATGTTTCCATATCGCTTAAAATTTAATTATTTTACCATAGAAGTATATGGTTTAATGTGTTAGATTTTAAAGACCTGGATTTGTTATCAAAGAAATATAATTTTTATAAAGTAGGCGTATCTCGACCTTTTTTAAATTCATTTTTTAAGGAAAAATTTGTTGAAGCTATTAATAGTGGTTTATATGACGGATTGAAATGGTTATTAAATAGAAAAGATATAAGATTGAATCCAGCTAAATATTTCCCATGGGTTAAGTCGATTCTGGTATTTGTTGATAATTATTTCTACCCATTTGTTGGAGTCACTCCAACAATATCAAAATATGCTTTAGGTCTTGATTATCATAATATAATTAGGGTAGGGATACAATCAGTAATGGAAGATCTAAAGAAAAAGTATAATGAGCTTATCTATAAAGTTTATGTGGATCATGGTCCCTTTTTGGAGAAGGTATATGCGGTACAGGCGGGTATTGGTTCATATGGAAAAAATTCTGTTGTGTATTTTAATAACATAGGGTCGTATTGTTTTATTGGTATTGCGTTAATTAATATGGAAGTAGTAGGTTTTCCAAATAGGGAGAATAGGACAGATATATGTGGTGATTGCGACATTTGCATAAAGTCGTGCCCAGCAGGAGCTATTATTAAACCATATGTTGTAGATCCCTCGAAGTGTATTTCATATTTAACAATTGAAAAGAAGGGGGCATTTTCTATTGAAGAAAAGAGTAATATAAAAAAGAGTGGCTATTTTTATGGTTGTGATATATGTCAGGATGTATGTCCTTTGAACAAGCAATTTGCGCGTGATACAGTAAAAGCAGAGTATTTCAAAAATAAGTACCTATTTGAAGGTGGCGTAGATAAATTGTTCTCTTTGGATTCTGCGGAATTTATGAAAATTTTCAACTCCACCGCTATAGAACGAATAGGTTTTGATAGATTTAAAAGAAACCTTGAAATCTTTAGATAGACGGTTTATTTTTTTACATGTGTAAAATTTTAAATTGAGGAAAGAGATGACATATATAGAGATTATTATCTTGGGGATTATTAAAAAAGAACCAACTCATGCATACGACATAGAGAAAAAGATCGACAAGTTGAGATTGAGAGAAAGATTCCAGATTGGTTTTTCTACAATTTACAATCTCCTTGGAAAGCTTGAAAGAAAGAAAATAATAGAGAGTAAAATTGTACCACAAGAAAAATTGCCTGCAAAAAAAATTTATCATATTTCAGAAAATGGTGATAGAATATTAAAAGATGAGATTAAGAAGCTCCTATCTCAACCGAAGATGGATTTTGCAGGTGTGGAGCTCGGCTTGATATTTTCATATGTTCTTGATAAAAGAGAGGTTAAGGAGGCTTTAAATATTTACATTGGCGAATTGAATAGGTTGATTCAGGATTCCTTCAGAATGCTAACTGAATTGGAATCTTCAAATAAGATAGAAAGGATACTTCTTAATAGAAGATTGGCTTTCTGGCAGACAGAGAGAAAATGGGTTCGAGAAGTATTAACTTTGTTATAGATATAGGTTTTATATATAGGCGTATTGTGTTGAAACATTTTATAGTTATAAAAATACTTTTGGTGGGTGTACTTATGGCTGGAAATTTTAATATATTCCCTATTCCCCAAAAAATTGATATTGCAGAAGGATATTTTAAACTGGAAAAACAGCTTAATATTTATCTTAGGAATACCTCTAGGGATGAAAATATTGGTCTTGAAATACTGGAAGAAACTCTGAGAAATGTGGGAGTTAAAGAAGTGAACTATGTTGGTTTTAATGACAGTCCAGAGATACTTATAATTATTGATAATACCAATAATAAGAAGCTAAATATTGGAAATGTTGAATTTGCGTTTTCTTCCAAGATGTTGGGCGAAGGTTATTTTATTAATGTAGAACCTGATAGAATTATAGTATTGTCTAAGACCCAGAGAGGTTTATATTACAGTTTATTAACGTTGTCGCAGATTATAGGACAGTTTAAAGATAAAATAATATGTTGCCGAATAGAAGATTTTCCTGACTTTCCATGGAGAGCGAACTCTGATGATATCAGTCGTGGGCAGGTATCAACTATTGAAAATTTTAAAAAAATAATTAGGCAATTATCCTTCATGAAATACAATAAATATATGCTGTATATAGAAGATGTATTTACATTTAAAAATTTTCCAGACATAGGACAAGGCAGAGGTGTTCTGACTCCAGATGAAGTAGATGAGCTTGAAACATATGCAAAAAGATATTTTATTGACATAGTTCCTATTTTTCAGACTCTCGGGCATTATGAAAACATACTCACGCAAGAAAAATATGTGCATTATGCAGAATATCCAGGGGCTGCTTCAATAAAAATTTCTAGTAAAAAGGCACATAATTTTGTTTTTAAGCTACTTGATGAGGTAACAGATGCATTTGATTCAGAATATTTTCATATGGGTGCTGATGAATCCTGGGATGTTGGATTGGGGGAAAGTAAAGAATACATTGATAAGGTTGGACTCGAAAGAGCATATGGTGAGTACTATACCAAGGTATATAAATATTTAAAGAATAGAGGAAAAAAAGTGCTGATGTATGGAGATGTGCTGATCCACCATCCTGAGATTTTCAAATATTTACCTGAAGATATCATTATAGTTGACTGGAACTACAGCCTCATCGATAGATATTATTCTCTAGATGTGTTGAACGAAAATAATCGAAAGTATATAGTATGTGCAGGTCTTTATAACTGGGTTAATCCTGTTCCAAATTTCTATTTTGCATGGCTTAACATATCCAACTATTTCAGACAAGCACATCGGAAAGGGGCTATGGGTGCTATAGTTTCCAGCTGGGGTGATTATGGTGCCCCTAATTTAAGGGAACAAAATTATCTTGGATATTATTATGGTGCGCAGATCATGTGGAATGAGAAAGAAGCTAAATTTTTTAAAGTTAATAGACAATTTGCGAACCATTTTCTTGGGATTTATAATTATGATAATGAGTTCAACCACCTGATATTATTTCTTTCCCAGATTCCACAGCTTTCAAATTTCCTGTATACTTGGTCTTATCCATTCTACGAGTCTGAGCCTGATTTGTATCTCAAGTCTGAGATTTTAAAAACAATTTCAGAAATCTCAACCCAGATTATTGATTCTTTGAAAAAAGAATGTGCTTTAAATGAGGATTACATAGAATATCTGAAAATGGGCTGTGATTTTGCTGAGTATTCTATAAAAAAAATGAGGGTTAGTATCGGTGTAGATAATATTTTAAGAATAGCCGTAGGTGGAAAAAAACCTGATGCTGAATTAATTAAATCTGTGTTAAATGATATTGATGAAGCGGTCAGTTGTCTTCAAAAGGTAAAAGATAAATTTGTATCCTTATGGATAAAAAATAATAGAAGAGATAATCTGAATTTAGTAACCAATCTTTTCGACAGACAAAAAGCATATATGGAATATGCAAAGGATGAACTAAAGAGCGGTGAATTAAACATTAGGAGAGAGATTGAATCTAAATGGATAACAGGCGATACAACCAGAATCAAGGATCCTCAATCAGAAATTATATTTTTAAAGGAATTTTATGTTGAAAATTTTGATAATGTCGAAAGAGTTGATTTGCAGATAATGGCAAATACATATGGCGAAGCATTCATCAATTTCAAGAAAGTAGCAACTGTTTTCGCTACGAAATCCCTATCTTTAAAAGTGGAAAATATGAGAGTATGGTGGAACGATGTTAAAAGACATATCAAAAGAGGTAATAATACGATAGTTATAAAAGCAAAAAGTTATAAACCTGAGTTTCCCTCGTCTGTTAATGTATTTATACGTGTCAAATATACAAATGGTAAAGAAAAAGTTATCCTCTCTGATGAGACATGGAAGTGCACTGATGATTTAATAAAAGAGATTAAAGATATTGATAATGTTGAAACTATGCATAATGTTACAATATATAGAGAATATCCGTGGAGAATATCTCCTCCAATTTTCGATTATGGTTTTCCTTCTATGATTGAATTTTAATTTTTCTTTTTTATTTCAAGCAGTTCCTTTAAAGTATTCCCTGTAATTTCTTTCAATTGATATTGTTCTGGGACAATGTCAATTGTAACTGGACCATAACGTATCCTTTTTAAATAGATCACTCTATTTCCTATTCTTTTAAATATTCTTTTTATTTCCCTTTTTTTCCCTTGCTTCATTATTATTCTAACTTTAGAATAGGTATCATTTTGCTCTATAATATGGATATCCTCACACTTTAGTATTTCATTTCCAATCTTAATTCCTTTTTTAATTTTCTCTATCTTTTTTGGTGATAGTTTTCCGACTATTGTTGTAATATATTCCCTTTCGACTCCATATTTCGGGTGGGTTAGTTTATAAATAAGTTCTCCATCATTTGTAAGTATTAATAAACCTGATACATCTTTGTCCAAACGTCCCACAGGTTTTAATTTTTTGTTTTTAATTATCTCTCCAATATGGTGCTCTTTGGGGTCGTTAAGTGAAGTTACATATCCACTTGGCTTATGAAATGCGTAGTAAAGAAATTCTTCAGTATCACTCCATTTTATTTTTTTTCCATCAATGCTAATTTCTTGGTTTTCTGTTACTTCATGCCATGGCTGTATAACCTTCTTGCTATCAACTGTTACCTTTCCCTCTAGTATAAGTTGTGATGCCTTTCTTCTGGAGATCCCAGATTTTTGAATTGCTTTGAATAGTTTCATTTGACAATCTACAGATAAATCAAAACTATGCATATTAAAAATAATAATTTTTTTGAAAAATCTTTATATTTTAACCCTTTTTTCTTGATTTTTTGAAGGGATAAAGATATATTAATTTAGTTTAGGTTAATGGGTTTAGAGATGAAAAAGTTTCTTTTATTATTAATTGCTACAATGTTTGTAATAAACTTATTTGGTGAAGAAAATTTCAAGTATTTCTTCTTTGGAGATAAAAATATCTTAATTGATAAATTAGGGACTGGTTTTTTTTATAACGACGTACTCTATATTCAGGGTATTGGGAGTGTTTCTGATGCTTCTGGAGAAATAGTTCCGGGGAGTAGCTTTTTATTCTGGGCATCAGCCCAACCTGATACAGATAATCTTGAGATTATATGGCGTTATGGAGTCTCTCAATTTTATGACGGTATATTCTCTGACGAGATAATTGCTGATATTGATGGAGATGGGAATGGTGAATTCTGTGCAGTATTAAATATTCTTGAAATTATGGGTAACTTGCCGTGGAAGTGGCTATATATATTTAAATCTGATAATTTGACATTTAATCAGGAACCTTTAATTGTAGAAGACTTTAGTAGTGTATTTCAAGTAAGACCACGTCCTGCACAATTAATTTCATCGGATTTGGATAACGATGGTAATATGGAGTTAATCGTATCATTTTTTAGCCCAAATAAGGGACTTGCTGTTATCGATTCTCATATAAGTGATACTACTTTTAGCATGAAAGTAGAAAGGGTCATTACAGAACTGGATCAGTTTAAGAGCATTTTGCCCTTTAAAACCTTGTCAGGAATTTTACCTTTTAATGTGAACAAAATGTCTTTAATAGTAATTGGCGGCAGACAGGCATTAGAGATAACGGTTTTGGACCCTACAAGTGGTGAGGTTATCTCGAATTTTGAATATCCTGATGTTTCTGTCTCTGATGTGGATCTGGAAAATGTAAGTGATGGAGATATTAATGGTGATGGAATAAGTGAAATCTTTGTCCCTGTTAAGGATGGTGGAATACTGCTTTTTTACTTTGATGGAGAAAAAATCAGTTATAAAGAATTTATTCCCGATGTGGTAAAGGTAAAATCTTTATGTCTCTCAGATTTTAATATCAATGGAATGGATGAATTAATAATCAACTATGGTGAAGTATCAAAACTATTGAGATACGAATATGATGAGATTGGAGACCCATATGAGCTTACATCATATAGAAAGATACTTTACAGTGACGAGATGTTCTTGAATTTTAGTTTTGGTCAAATAAAGCCAGTGATTTATGCCTCTGGAGAAAATAGTGGTAATGCAATAGTTTCTTTTCAAAGTCCTGTGATTGAGCGAAGTGGTGTTTTCCTTTTCAATTTTGAGGGAATCTCTTTTGGAAAAAGTATAGAGGATACCACGTTAATGGTGGGTAAAAGGGTTGAAATTTCACAAAAAGCTTCTACTGCGGCGAAAAAGAAAAGGAGGAGAGAGGTTAGAAAACCCGATATATTATTACATCCTGGTGAAAGTATGGAGTACGAACTGGAAATACCTGGCTTCAACTTTAATAATCTAAAGAACTTACAGATAAAGATTGATTCTCCGAGTGGAATGTATTTTGACCTTTCTACTCAGACCTTTTATTGGACTCCAGCTGATACACAACTGGGTTGGTATGAAGTGAATGCATTTTTTAGCTGGGATAATGGTACCTTGGAGAAGCATTTTACCATATATGTAAATAGTCCACCTGAAATCAAAACGTTTATTCCTAAAGCTGATATTGTTCAGAAAGGGGAAGCTTTCCAGAAAAAAATTGAAGTATATGATGATAACTATGATGCCCAAATATTTTTCGATCTTATAAAATATCCTGAGGGTGCAAGTGTTGATGATTATGGGAACCTTTTATGGAAACCCAAGGAAGATCAAAGAGATTGGCAAGATTTTGTTCTTCAGATTACAGATGGGTATGATACAACTTTTATCGATTTTAGCCTATTTGTTAACTATCCAGTCAGAATAGTATCAGAGCCACAGGAGGTTGCGTTTGTTGATAAGTTGTATGAATATTCAATTGAATTTATAGATAAAAATAGAGGATTCTTCTATGGGGGATTAGATGAGATTCCGAAGATAGAGAACACAGATAGTACTGTTGTGTATGAAATCCCAATATCAACCCCTGAGTTTATAGCGAAGCTTCCTCAGTATGCAAGAGGTTTTAGAGATATTTTAAAGAACAACCAGTTCCAGAGTAATTATCAAAGGAGGTTAGTTGAAGGTATACAGAACGTTTTAGTAGATAATGACCGTCTAATTTTCCTTGTAAATAAAAAGTACATTGAGAATTATGATTCCAGTAAGCTGATATCAAGATTTTGTAGGATATTAAACATACCAAAACCGGAGCATTTAAGAGGTCTTGTAAGGTTATTGCATCGTTTCACTTTAAAAGGTGCTCCTGAAGGAATGACAATTGATGGAATGGGTAGAATAACCTGGATACCAAAAAGTTTCCAGGCTGGGACTCATAACTTTTCTGCTATTGTCTCAGACGGTTATTTCGCAGATGAACAACCAGTGAGAGTTTATGTTAATAGCAAACCTGTTATAGTGTCGAAACCTGATACAATTGCATTTGTTAATAAGCAATGGGTTTATATGGTAAAAGTTAGAGATTTAAATAAAGATGCTGTTTTAAAATATTCTTTACTCAATGCCCCAGAAGGAATGAGTATTACAGAAGATGGTGTTATTAATTGGATACCAACTATTAGCCAATTAAACTATAATAGTTTCTCTGTTGAAGTTTCTGATGGGTATCAATCTGATATTCAGCATATAAAAGTTTATGTTAACAGTCCACCGGTAGTGCTTTCAAAACCAGATCCGGTGGCAATAGTGGGTATAAAATATCAATATAAGCTTGATGTGGAAGACCCTAACGGTAATCCGATGACATATCGAGTAATAAGAATACCGAAGTATGCAGAATTTGATCCTTTGACAGGTTTGCTTACGTGGACTCCTAGATCAACACAGAGAGGAAATAACTTCATAATATTTGAGATTCAGGATAACTATAACGGTATTACCAAGCATGAATTTATGGTTACTGTTTTTAAAAATCCGACAAATAAAGCCTTATCATATTTAACATATGTTGCATTGATATTTACAACTTTCGGTATGTTATACTTTGCTATTTATAAATGATAATTGAGCGAGGACAAATTTTATAAATTCTTCCTGGATTTTTAATTGTAATTTGGCTACAAGCAGATTTGATAAAGAATTGTAATTTTTAATATTTATTAAGTCCTTTTCTGTTGTGATCATATAGTTTATCCTATGTTCATTATAGATTCTATTTAAAGTGTCTATATCTCGTCTTTTATACTTATAGTGATCGGGAAAAACTCTCTTAACAATTTTTGATGGTTTTAGAGTTTTTTCAAGCATATTGAAAAATTGATACGGATTTCCAAGTCCGCAGAAAGCCAATATAGATTTGCCAAGGAGCTTACTTTGTTCGATCAATCTGCCTGTGTCTACCTCTACAAATTGAGTAATATTTTTAGTAGCCCAGTAAACTTCAGTTGAATCGTCAATCCTTTTAAAAATCTTTTTTATTTCATCGAAATTATTATTTATTAAAATAAGAATGTCTGCTCTTTTAATTGAGTAGATAGGCTCTCTCAGTTTACCCAAGGGGAAAATTTTTTCTTTTACCGGATTTAGCATTGTGTCCCATAATACAATATCTATATCCCTATAAATTTTTCGATGCTGGAAGCAATCATCGGCTATTAAAATATCACATGGGTATTTTTCTATTAATTTTTGACCACAGGTTAGTCTATTTTTATATATACCAATAGGAACCTGTAGTGTATTTTTAGCTATCAGGTATGGTTCATCGCCGATGTATTCTGGTGCGGGAAGATTTTCCATTGGATCTGCTATAATTAAATCTCTATTCCGTCTTTTGTATCCTCTTGTAATAACACCAACTTTGTAACCCTGCTTTTGTAGTATTTTTGCAAGTTCAATTACCAGAGGAGTTTTACCTGTACCTCCCATTGTCAGGTTTCCAACTGAAATTACTGTAACAGATAATTTTTTTGTCTTTAATATAAACTGCCTGTCATACAAGTAATTTCGTATGTTAATAATTGGTAAGTAAATAAATTTTGACAGTAGAAGAGCTACAATTTTTAATAACTTTCTAACACAATTTTTCTGCATGGTGCTGAACTTCATTTATTTTTGATTTGATAAATTTGCATATTTTTTCTGGGCTGTCCTCATTTTTTATTCTGAATGGTTTACCGATTATGATTGATATTGTCGAAAATGGTAATGGAAATTCGAACTTATCCCACGTTCTCAATACCACTTTTTTCGATGATGAGGATCCAATTGGTATGATTACTGGATTTACCTTTTTTATAATTTTTGCAGTGCCCATTTTTATTTCTCTTCTAGGACCTCTTGGTCCATCAGGCGTTATAGCTACTACATTTTTTCTTATTTCCTTTACAAGATCCAAGATGGCTCCAATGGGTCTCTTATTGCTTGAACCTCTAATTGATGGATAGCCAAGAAAACTTGTAAAGGTATTTAATAACTCTGCGTCGGAGTGAAGTCCAACAAGGAGAGAGTACCTGCCTTTGCGAAGTGCGTAAATAGGTATGAGCATATTACCATGCCATACAAGGATAATAGAATTCTTTCTCAATCTGCTTTTCTCTGGAAGGTATTTTTTTCCAATTATATTAATCCTTGAGGAATAAAAAATAAACTTTATTAGTAGATATAATATTCTGACTATAATTCTATGATTTTTAAATTTAATTTTCATGTATGTATTTAGCAATAATATGTGCTGCCGCCTTGCTTGGATTACTTTTTTGAAGGGTTTTAGATATTTCCTGCAGTCTCCTTGTGACTGATTCACGATATGCAATGTTGGTTATATATTTATCAACTTCATTGTAGATGTTTTCGGGTGTTAGCTTATACTGAATAAGCTCAGGGACAATTTTTTCTCCTGCGATTAGGTTTGGTATGGCGATATGTTTTACATTTACTATTATTCTACCAATTAAATAAGAAAGGAAAGAAAGTTTATAGCATACTACCATTGGCTTATGAAAGAGAGTAGTTTCCAGTGTAGCTGTTCCCGAGGAAAGTAATACTATATTCGAGTCATTAATAACTTTATATGTTTGATCTTCTACCCATTTTATTCCGGGATCCTTATGTACTTTTTGAAGATTGCGAGCATCTATTCCGGGTGCAAGAGCAACTGTCGTTTTCAGATTTTGATATTTATTCTTTAACAATTTGATTGCTCTGAGCATAACTGGTAGGTGCTTTTTAATCTCCTGATCCCTACTACCGGGAAGTATTGCAATAGATATTTTGCCATTTTGTTTATTTTCCTTTGCTTTTTCTGGCCTTAGATGAGTTACTATCGGATGTCCTACATAGGTGGCATCGATACCGAAGCTTTTTAACCAATCTTGTTCAAAAGGTAATATACAAATTACTTTATCAATATATTTCTTTATCGTTTTAACTCGGTTTTTCCCCCATGCCCACACTTGTGGAACAATGTAATAGATCACCTTTATCCCTGCTTTTTTACAAAAACGTGCTAATTTTAGATTAAATCCAGGGTAGTCGATGAGTATAACAATATCAGGGTTTAGTTTTTTTATCGTATCCGTAGCATACTTCCACATATTTTTAATATTTTTGTATTTTTTTATCACTTCTATAAATCCCATAACTGATACGTCTTTGATATGAAGTATTAATTTAGCTCCTGTGTTTGAAAGGTTATCTCCTCCTATAGCATATGCCTCTAAATCAGGTATTATATTTCTTAATTCTTTTAAGAGATTAGAGGCATGTATATCACCAGATAGTTCACCGGTTGAAATGAATATTTTTTTAGGCATTGCTTATTGTATTTATAATTAGTTCTTTTAATAATAATACTGTGATTAATAATATAATGACAAAAATAGTACTTTTTTCTGCTTTAAGTACATTTTTCCAGCTGTAGTATGATGGTGTGATCTTTTTCCATTGTTTTAATCTTGGAATAAAAGCTGGTACATTTTTTTTATAATCCAAGTATTCTTCATGAAATATTTTCTCAAGAGTCTCTTCTTCCAGTTTAATTATTGAATAATATTGAGTAAAAATGTAAAGAATTCCTATTATAAATATTGGAATTATATATTTACCATCTGCAAACAGTATGAAACCAATATAAATAATTGTATTGCCGATATATAGTGGATTTCTGACATAAGCGTAAGGTCCCCATGTACAGAGGGTGTTAGCACCAACTTTTCTTGTCCTTGTCCTCCCACCTGCGGAGCGTACTGCCCAAATTCGGAGTGCTTCGCCAAGAATTATAAGTATTGATCCTTTTATAACACTACTTAATGTTAAGTTAGATTGTAATATTAAAATTAAAGCAATAGGTATAGGTAAATATCCTCTATATCTGAAGAAAAAGTTTCTGATGTCCATTTAAAGTATCCTTTCCAGTTTTCTTTTTATCTGTTCCTCTATTATAATTGCTATCTCCAGCGCATTCCTGCCCTCTTCTGCAGTGACTGGAGGTGTTTCACCGTTTACTATTGAATTTATAAAAGAAAGCAATTCTTCCTTAAGAGGATTGTATTCTGGGAAGGAGAATTTTTTATAATTAAGGATTTTTTGTATACCATCGCTTTCTATTTGTGCTAAGGTCTTTATATCATCATCTTGATTTATTGATTTGCTTATCCAATATAGTTCAGCTTCTCTTTGAAGAAAGTTTATGGAAATGTATTGATTAATTTGAAAAATACGAAGTTTCCTCAACCTTTTATTAGATACACGACTTGCTGTAATATTAGCAATGCAGCCATTTTTAAATTCCAGCCTTGCATTGGCTATGTCAATGTTATTAGTAAGTATCGGAGCCCCAGAGGCTTTTATGTCTATGAGATCACTGTCAACGATGTTCAAAACAATGTCTATATCGTGAATCATTAAATCAAGTATTACGGCTACGTCAGTCCCTCGTGGATTGAAAGGTGATATCCTGTGGCATTCTATAAACAGAGGATTTTTAATTTCATTTTGAAGAAACTTTAATGCCGGGTTAAATCTTTCTATGTGACCTATTTGGATGATGACACTTTTTTCTTTCGCAAGTTTTATAATTTCCTCGGCTTCTTCAATTGAAGCCATAAAGGGTTTTTCGCAAAAGATATGTATGCCATGTTTAATTGCGGATTTTGCAACAGAGTAATGAGATTTGGTTGGTACTACAATGGAGATCGCATCACAGTGGTCCAGTAACTCTTCAAAGGAATCATATCCCTTTATACCTGTTTTTTCCTCTACGAATTTTTTTCTATCTTTATCGATTTCATAAAAACCGGTTATTTCAACACTCGGGATATCTTTAAGATTTAATAAATGAATATATCCAAGATGACCAGCCCCTACGACTGCATACTTAACTTTTTTCATAACGCTTTAATTTAATTCTATATCATAAATTTTCAAATTCGGTTATCTATTATAGATATTTTATAATAATTTATACTGCTTTTTATGAGAGGTGGTAGATGAAAAAGTTTGGGCTGGTTTTCTTATTATTGATATATGCTTTTGTTTATTCCCAGAGTTTACATATTGCTCACTGGAATGATTTTCATAGTGCAAATATACCATACATCATGAGCTATAATGGATGTAAGAAACTTGTTGGTGGATATGCCTATCTTGCCGGGATTGTTGATTCTTTAAGAGGGATTTACCATGATTTAATAGTGCTTGATGCCGGAGACGAATTTTTGGGATCCCCTATTTCATCAATAATAAAAGGGTACTCTCAGTTTATAATACTAAATATGCTGTTACCAACTGCATTTTGTATTGGTAATCATGAGTTTGATTATGGTGTAAGTAATCTTGTGGAGAATATAAAAAAGGCAAAATTTGATATTATTACGTCAAATATTAAGTATAAAGGAAAATATCTCGGTCTACCGTTAAAAAGGATGGTTATAGATGGAGTGAAAGTTTGTATAATTGGGATTATATATGATAACCTTGAAAGTAGTACCCTGCCGGAAAATATAAGGGGGGTTGAGATACTAAACCCCACAAAGGTTGTAAAGAGTATTGTTGATAGTTTGAAAGAAGATGTCGATATTTTTATTTTGCTATCCCACTGGGGTGTGGATAATGACAAAAATATTGCAAATGAAATTGGTGATTTGGATATAATAATTGGAGGACATAGCCATACGGTATTGAATACGCCTATAACAATTGGTAATACCATTATATGCCAGGCTGGGTCAAAAGGTAGTTTTGTTGGATTTTTGGAAGCCGACGTTGATACAATAAAAAATGTGATTAAAAAATTTACCTATGAACTGATAGATGTATACCCTGAAGAAATAAAACCTAACGAATTAGTAAAAAATATCGTGGACTCGCTTGAGAATACCGTAAGCCAGGAGATGAATAAGGTAATTGGCATTTTAAAGACTCCCTGGGAAAGGCGATTTAATGGTGAGTCTAATATTGGTAACTGGATAACAGATGTGATGAGAAAGAAATTTAAGACTGACATTGCCTTACAAAACAGTGGAGGTATAAGAAAAAATATGCCTGCAGGAGAAATTAGGGTTAGGGATATCTGGGAGATAGTTCCCTTTGAAAATGAAGTGGTTATTATAAAGGTTACCGGAAAACAACTATTAAATATTTTTATGCATTATCCAGAAAATAAAATGGACCTTTTGCAAATTTCGGGAGCAAAATTAAAAATTAATATGAATACTGGCAGGTTGTATTATGTTCGAGTCAATGGTAAGAAAATCAGGAGAAAAAGAAATTATACGATTGCTACCAATTCATATGTAGCAAGCCATGCAGAAAGATTTTTAGGGATTATGGCAGAAGATCTCCATGTGATTCGTACGGGGGTACTATTAAGAGATTTATTAATTGAAGAGATAAAGAAGGAAAAAGAAGTTTATAGCTATGTAAACGGTAGGATAATTATTGTAGAAAGGTAGAGAGTTAAATGAAAATCAAAAATTTGTCTGTCACACTGTTAATTCCGATACTTTTATTTTCACAGAATATTCAAATTCACTATGATCTTTTAAGAGAACATTTTACCACTACCTTTGAAGGGATTTTTTTTGATAACTATGGTTATACTTTTGGTTTTGTAGACATTGATTATAATAACAGAGTAGATAGGTTTAAAAATGCTTCCCTTGCCTATTATGAAATAGCAAGATACTTCTTAGTCAAAGGTGGGGATGACCTGTACTTTACATTTCAATATAATGATGGGCTTACAAATAGATTTTCATTTAACCCTGTCTGGCTGACCGGACTGCAGTATAAAGTAATGGGTTTGCCAATGGATTTCCTTTTCCGTAAGGAAATTGGAACAGATGGGTTAACTATACAGCTGACAGTTGTCTGGTTTTATGAAATTAAGAGGTTTAATATATCTGGCTATATTGATATTTGGAACACTGGGAATGGTTACCCTAAGGGTAGAATAGCCTTTATGTCCGAGCCACAATTCTGGTACAAGTTAACACCTAACATTTATATAGGTGGCGAGATTGAAATTAGTGTGAACTTCTCGGGGGCATGGTCTGTTAAAAGAGAATTTAAGGAGGGTGAAATTTTCCTTTTGCCTACCTTTGGTATAAAGTGGAATTTGTAACCTTACATCCATAGGTTTCTATCCAGACTTCTGTATTGTATTGCCTCACTTATATGATGTGGAAGTATTTTTTCTGATGAATCAAGATCAGCTATTGTTCTCGAGACTTTTATAATCCTATCATATGCTCTTGCACTTAGGCCTAGTTTTATAATGGCATTTTTAAGTAATTCTTCACATTTTGAATCGATTGGACAAAATTCTCTTATCATTGAGGACTCCATATGAGCATTGCAGTATACCCCTTTTATATTTTTGAATCTTTTGAGTTGTATTTCCCGTGCCTTTTGAACTCTTTTTCTTATTTCCTTTGAGGTTTCTCCGTCTTCTTTGGATGATAATTCCTCAAATTTTACAGCTGGGACATCTATATGAATGTCAATTCTATCAAGTAGTGGTCCAGAGATTCTACTCATATATTTTTGTATCTGGGAAGGTGTACAGGTACATTCATTATTTGGATCCGTAACATATCCACATGGACATGGATTCATAGCAGCTATTAACATGAAAGATGCTGGGTAGGTTATAGATGTCTGTGCTCTTGATATTGTAACCTTTCCATCTTCCAGAGGTTGTCTTAGTACCTCAAGAACATTTTTTTTAAATTCAGGTAACTCATCCAGAAATAATACACCGTTATGACTGAGGCTAACCTCTCCAGGTCGAGGTATTCTTCCTCCTCCTACAAGAGCTGCATCGGATATAGTATGATGAGGTGAGCGAAATGGTCTTGTAGCAATTATGCCTTTATTTCCGGGGATAACGCCTGCGACTGAGTGTATTTTAGTTGTCTCAAGTGCTTCGTCAAGAGTCATCTCTGGTAATATTGTAGGGAATCTTCTTGCAAGCATTGTTTTTCCTGAGCCAGGTGGACCTATCATGATAATATTATGTCCACCTGCTGCAGCTACTTCCAGAGCTCTCTTTGCATGTGCCTGCCCTTTTACATCCGAATAGTCTAATTTATATTTTCTATTTTTCTCAAGTAGTGTACTAAGTTCTATACTATAAGGCTCAATTTTCATTTCGTTATTTAAAAATTTAATGGCATCTGTTAGTGATTTTACACCTATAACCTTTTTATTTTTAGCAATTGCCGCTTCTTTCTTGTTAATATCAGGTAAAATTATTCCTTCGATTTCTGCATTTTTAATAGATGATGATATCGGTAGTGCTCCTCTTATGGCTCTTACATTGCCATCCAATGCCAGTTCTCCAAGAATTATGAACTTATTCAGGTTATCCTTTTTTACATAACCGGATGCTGCGAGTAATCCAATTGCTATGGGTAAATCATAAGAGCTACCTTCTTTTTTAATGTCAGCGGGAGCTAAGTTAATAACGATTTTGTTGGATGGTATTATAAATCCAGTATTTTTAATAGCCGACAAAACCCTTTCTTTACTTTCTTTGACAGCACCCTCAGGTAGTCCAACTGTTGTATATTGTGGAAGATGGGAACGAAAAAGGTTGCACTCCACATTGACAATATATGCCTCTATACCTAAAACGGCAGCACTTTTAACAATTGCAAGTCTTTCCATTTTTAACCTAAATTTTATTGCCTTAATTTAAATATATTGGTAAATTAATCAACAAAAAATTTTTGATTGTAGGGGGTATTTCCATGGAAAAAGCAATTTTTATTGTTCTGATTGGAATATTATTTATAAGCTGCTCATCTTTGAGTTTTATTCCTACTCCGCCAACTATGACAGTTGCCACAACTGATTATGTTGATAAAGCTGTGCTTCAGCAGACGACGAAATCAAGGAAAGTGATTCTGGAGGAAACAAAAAAGGCTCTCTCAGAAGTTTTAGATAAGGAGAGAGCTCGTATTGATTCATTAGAGACAATTGTTAAGAGACATGACGATTTGCTTAAGGTTACGTCCAGTAGATTAAAGGAAATTGTTCTTATAAATGAGCAGTTAAAGATGGCTGATACAAAGTTAAGCAAGAATCTGCAATCATTTACAGATTCATTGAGATTGATAAACAATAAGCTTACTAAAATTATGGAAGATAATGCTGCCGTAATGGAGAATATACAGAAGTTGCGTCAGGAGTATAAAAATCTTTCCCGCCAGACGCTGAAAGAACTTGTTGATGCAATAAATAAATATTACGAAGCAACTGAATAAAATTTTACGATATTTTTGATAGGTAATAATCAACGATGATTGTTATATAATTTTGATTGTCCTGAAGGATTTTTATGATTTTGTTATATAATTTTGTTCTGTTAAGTTTTTTTATTGAATAGGACTTCTGCAAAGGTTCAATTATATATTCCAGGTCATCTTTATAAATAATGTCGGTATCTGCTACCATAAGATGATATAAGTCTCTTATATGCTTTAAATACTTATAATTTAATATAAGTTTTAAAGAATATTTTTTTAATTCAGGTGCAATCGAGTCAATGTTTGAAAAAAGCTCTTCGGAAATTGGCTCAGTGATTTCGTGGTATGCCTTTATAATAAAGAAGGTGTTTTCAAAGTCCCTTAGTCCACCCGGGTGTTCTTTTATATTTATTTCACTATTAGTTGAATTATAATATTCATGGCATGCCTTTATCTCTTTATATATATTTTCGATAAATTCTTTCTTCCTATTAAATATATAAGGTTTTAGAATTTCTTTATGATATGTTTCTTTAAAAATTGGACTACCTGTTATTATCCTTGCCCCTAATAGCTGAGTCTGTTCGATAAAACAACTTTCAGATGGTTTATTAAAATATTTTTTCAGATCAGAAAAGCTGACAACCCAGCTTTTAAAAATGTCGGCAAACCTATTGTGTGCAATAATTGATCTTTTAATTATGTGTTTGTTCATTTTTATTACAACTTTATTCAGGAATGATTTTATTTCTCGATCGTCGGATCTTAATAATACAATTATATCGTAATCATCATCAAAAGCCTGCATCCTTGCATGTCCACCAGAGGCAAGTATTGCAGCGAGGTCTTTTGTGATATATTCTCGCCTTTTTTGTTCCATTACATATTGTTTTGTAAGCTCAAATAGCATACTTATATAGTTGTCTGAAAATGTGGTAAATTCGTCATTAATCTTTTCAAACGATGCTCCATTTAAAGCATCTATACCAACACGTAAAAATTCAAAATCATAGTATTCTCCAAGTTTTTCGATCTTTTTTTCCGTTGTAGTGAAATTATCTATATTTTTTAATAAACCCTCAGCAAATATTTTTAATTTTTCTGGCCTGTTAAAATTGACAATGAATTCAGGGTATAGAGTTGAAATTTTTGTAATAAATCTTTTAAAATAATGGCTACTTACGTAGTATAAACGACAGATATCGAAGAGTTTTTTTCTGTATTTATCAGTATCCGGGTCGAAGAAAGGCTTTTTTAGTGTATTAATTAAAGTAAATAGCAATTTTTTGTCTAAGGAATTGAGAAACTGGTTCATTATCTCAGGGTGCTTGATAAAAGTAATGCTTAAATTTTTTATTATAATTTCAGATAAAGTTATTCTACTTATAAAAGACTTAATCAGTTGTCTGATTATTTGTTCTTGTAATAGCTTTTCATCGTAAGATGCAATAATTACAATTAGAGATACCAAATTATGTGGGTAATTTATACCGCATTTAATGAAAGATTCGATTATTACGCTCCTTTTCCTCTCATTAATGTTTAGTAAATCTTTGATAAATCTTTTCAAAAGTGACTCATTTGTTTTTAAAGAATGTAGTAGGTCTTCCCAGAAATTTGATGCTCTAAAGAAACGTAATTGATTATTAAAATACTCCACAATGTTCATATTATCTGGCAAAGACTGGGGCTTCTTTAGATAGGTTGAAAATACCGATACCTTTCTAAGATGATTGGAAATAAAATTTATTAGGTTTTGAATTTCTATTTTGGCGGTTTTGATATATTCCTGATATTGAATTAATAATTGTGAATATGCTGGCGCATATGGTTTATCTTCGAACCCCATGTGTAATGCAACTTTCTGAAGATAATCGCTTGTGACACTATCATTCAGGTATATTTCATCCTCCTGGGCTATCAAAATCTGATATAAAAACCTGAAAGTTTCGATGAATGTAAAAGCTCGATAAAGCTGTATATAGTTGTCTATATTTACTTTTTCTGTCTCCTTTAAAAGGGCAAGGACTTCAAGTAATGTATTTCTTTCAACATTTTTTATAACTTTAAAAATAGATATTAGAGCTTTTATCATTCGTAACCCATCTTCTTTAGGATTGATTATGTCATCACGTATGTCCTTTAATGTTCTATCGCTTACTTCTCCAAGAAGTCCTCTTATAAATCCCTCGTGGTAGCGGTTGTCCTGTCCCCCTTTATAATAATATCTTTCTATGATCTCTTTTTTGAATCTGTTAAATAGATTTAATTTACCGAAAATTGGAACAGCAATCAGCATTTCACTAATAACAACATAATTGCTTATTTGTTTATCAAGAATTTTATGGTATTCTTCAATCGAAGCACAGTAAGATTTATATCCAATGTGTTCAGATAGGTGAAAGTGCAGCGGGGAGGCATTTTTAAACATTTCGCTATTTAGCCGGGATAAAGCTTTGTTTAGTAAGTTCCTTTTTTCGCTGCCATCGTCGATGACGCCGACATCTATGTCATCTTGATCCACTCTTGTGCCGACGCCACATATTACAAAGTTTAAATCCCTGTTATTTTTTAAAAATATATCATCAATTAAAACTGCCATATAGGAACCTGATAATTTTCTGAAATCATTACCGGTTGTAAGTAAAAATTCTTTGTAAATATCGTATTTGTTTTTGGGCGTAGATAAATTTAGCTGCAATACATCTAGAGCTTTAAGGTTTATCAGGATAAGTTGTAAAGAGTAGTAACAACCAAGTAAGTCCAATATTTCGCTTTCTGATGAAAATGATACGATTTTTTTCATTTCTTTAAGGGGATTGGGGGATAATCTATTCAGGTGAAATATTTCTAGGAGATAGTTATCAAAAATTTTCTGAGAAAGTTTATCATAGAATTTTTCAATTTTGTTGAAATATTTTTGATGATGTGGGCCGAGCCTTCTAGAAGCCTTTAATATTTCATCAATGTTTAACTCTACCCCTTCTCTTCTATATCTCATCTCGTTAATTATGTTTGATTTTTCTCTATCCACTCTTCTGCTAATTTTATTCCAGCTTGAAAAGCCTGTATATTTACATCTTCAGTTCCTCTTGGAACTCGTGATTTTATAGCCTGTATTACGGCATCCTGGCTGACTATATTTGTTAGTCTGGTAATTACACCAAGTGCTATTATATTTGATCCAAAATATTTACCCAATCTTTCAACAGCCGATTGTATTATAGGAAGACTTACAACTTTAAAATTACCCTTAGGGATTCTCTTTATTAACTGTGAGTCTACAATCAGAAGACCACCTGGTTTTAAATCTTTTGCATAACGGTCGCAGGCTTCCTGTGTAAGCGCGAGTAGCACATCAAGTTTTGTTGCTTTTGGATAGTCAATCTCATCATCCGATATTATAACCTCAGATCTGCTTGCTCCACCTCTTGCTTCAGGTCCGTAAGACTGACTTTGCGTGGCATTTTTTCCATCATAAATTGCGGCCGCTTCCGCTAAAATTCTTCCTATCAAAATCAAACCTTGGCCACCAGATCCACTCAAACGTATTTCGTATCTGTAACCCATTTATAACCTCACTTTATTGTTATTTTTTATTTCCTCTCTTATTCTTTTATATAAATCGGTGTATTCCTCTTTTTCAATATCTTGAAAGATGCCTATTATTATTTTATCCTTTAATTCGTCAGAAGAAAGGCTTTTTGCTTTCTCAATAGGGACTGCAATTTCTCTTTGCTTTTTAAGCATATCAATACCTCTATCTTCTTTGTTTTTTCTTCCAAATGCCGTGGGACATGGGGTGATGATTTCTACAACAGAGAACCCCTTTTTCAATATTGCCTTTTTTATGTATGTATCCATTTTCTGAAAGTGGTAAACCGTGGTACGAGCTACAAATGAAGCCCCTGCAGCCTTTGCAAGTTTTGAAATATCAAATGGTTGTTCAGGATTTCCATAGGGAGTAGTAGTTGTGTATTTGAAGAGAGGTGTTGTTGGAGATACCTGTCCTCCCGTCATACCGTAAATATAATTGTTATATATGAGAACGGTAATATTTATATTCCTTCTTGCGGCATGGATAAAATGGTTTCCACCTATCGCAGTAGCATCCCCATCTCCGGTTATGACTATCACCTCTAGCTCTGGTTTTGCGAGTTTAATCCCAGTTGCATAAGCGATTGCTCTTCCGTGAGTTGTATGTAATGTGTTGAAATCCATATATCCGGGAGTTCTGCTTGAGCAACCTATTCCTGAAACTATTACCGTTTTATCAGGGTCTAATTTTAATTCATCTATTACTCTTAGAAGGGATTTTAAGACTATACCATTTCCACAACCCTCACACCAAATGTGAGGTAATTTATCGATTCTTAAATACCTTAAATAATCCATTAATCACTCCATATGAGAGTTTTGTATATTTCTTCAGGAGTTATTGGTTCACCGTTAATCTTATTTATTTTTATAATTTTATCATCATCGCAAACTTCACTCTTTATTAGATATGCTACCTGTCCGAGATTCATTTCGGGGATTATTATCTTTTTCGCTTTTGCTGTATAGGGTTTTATCTCCTCACCAGGGAAAGGCCATAGGGTCTTTAATTTTATCAGCCCTACTTTAATTCCTTTATCTCTTGCTCTTGTTACAGCATTCTTAGCTGCTCTGTAAGGGGAACCGTAACAGATAACCAATTTTTCAAAATCCTCAGTAAACTGAGTATCGTATTCTATGATTTCATTTCGGTATTTTTCAAGTTTTTGATTAAGTCTTATCAGTTGTTTTTCAATTATCTCAGGATCGTTGGTTGGGAATCCCTGTTCATCACGTACGAGTCCTGTTATATGATATCTGTAACCATCTCCAAAATTTGCCATCGCAGGGATATAGGTATCATCGATCTGATAGGGAATATATTTTTCAGGTGGCACTGCTGGTTTTTTTCTGTTTATTATTTTTATTTGATCTTTGTCGGGGATTGTTACTTTTTCTGTCAAATGTGCTGTTATCTCATCTGTTAGTAATATAACAGGTACCCTGAATTTTTCTGATAGATTGAAAGCTTTTATAGTTAAATGAAATGTTTCACTGGCCGAACTTGGAGTTAATACGATGATAGGATGTTCGCCGTGCGTACCCCAGCGACTTTGCATTACATCCTGTTGAGATGGAAGAGTAGGCAGACCTGTACTGGGACCTCCTCTCTGGACATCTACTATCACACAGGGTATCTCGGCTATGCAAGCAAAGCCAATGTTCTCTTGCATTAGGGAAAAACCAGGCCCACTTGTTGCGGTCATGGCTTTAAGACCGGCAATAGAAGCACCTATAACAGCACATATAGACGCTATTTCATCCTCCATCTGGATAAAAATTCCATCTAAAAGAGGAAGTTTATATGCTAGGTATTCTGCTATCTCAGAAGAAGGAGTGATTGGGTACCCTGCAAAGAATCGGCATCCAGCCATAATAGCAGCTTCAGCACAAGCGGTATTGCCATGAATCATCATAGTTTTAGAGGGCATCAGATTTTCTCCTTCTCATTTTTTACCTCTACCTTAATTGCGAAATCGGGGCATAATTTTTCGCATATCATGCAACCAGTACATTTATCTGCATTCACAATCTTTGGGTAAAAACCTTCCATTTTGAATACTTTGGAAGGGCACATCTGTACACAGATTTCACAACTTTTACACCATTCTTTGTTTATTTTTATTTGATATTTCTTCTTTAACATCTACTACTCCCATCGTGAATTTAAAATAATTATTTTCACTGGATCTGTCTGAATTTTAACTCTCATACCCACCGGTAAAGTAATTTTTTTCTTTGTATGACCGTATGCAAGGTTTGATATTATCGGAAATCCTGGAGAGGGTATGGCTTCTTTTATTATTTCTTCCAATTTTATGGTTCTTTTTGAAAAGCAATTGTTGAATTGACCTAAAATAATTCCCCTGGTTTTATTAAAAATTTTATTATGTTTTAGGATTTGAAATAACCTATCAAGTTTGTAGCCTTTTTCATTTATATCTTCGAGGATGAGAATTGAATTATCTAATGATGGACAATATTCTGTGTTTAAAAAAGATATAAACACCGAGAGACATACAGGCAGTATTATACCTTCTGCTTCACCGTGATTTATTACATTGAGTTTCATATTTTCAGGATTTCTTACTTCAACTAAAAGTTTATCACCAGTTAACATATTCCAGAACCAGTTTTCGGTATAGTTATCAATATTCATTGATAAATCTGTGGCTACCATGGGACCCGAGAATGATATCCATTTTAATTTTCTAAGAAGAGCCAATTGTAATGCAGTTATATCAGAATAACCTACAAGTGGTTTAGGTTTTGCATTTTTTAGTTTGTCATAGTTTATCTTATCGACAATTCTTAATGCACCGTATCCCCCCCTTGCACAAATTATGCAATCTGTATCATCGTCTAGCATAAATTCTTCGAAGATTTTTGCCCTGGTACTATCATCAGGTCCTGCCATATTGTATTTACCACGTGTTAAATATTTGGAGATTTTGATTTTATAGCCTCTAGATTGCAGATACTCTATTCCTTTTTTAAGGAGATTTCTTTTTGCAGGACTTGATGGAGCTATTATTCCAATAGTGCCTCCCTCAGGCAAAGGAGGCGATTTTATATTCATTGTATTTTATCTTTTTTACAAATTACATATAAAAATTGCAAAATATTTAAGTAAAGAGAAACCATTTTTATTATAAAAATTTGCTCGTATTCCTATATTACGGATGACAATTAATTTATTCATATAAGATAGTGTTTGAAATTGCAAAAAAATATATTACATTTCGATGATTGTCGAAATGTTTTGGAAGTGAAGGAGATTTTAAGTATCAAAATCTTAGAACCAGGCTGTCCCGAATGGAACAGTTTTTAAAAGGTTGTAAAAGATGCTTTAGTGGAGCTTTCATTCGATGCAAAAATCGAGAAGATTACTGATGTGGCAAAGATGATAGATTATAAGATATTGATGACTCCTGCTCTCGTTGTAAATGAAAAAGTTAATGTTTCTGGCGGAATACCTTCTAAAGAAGAAGTAATAGAGTGGATAAAGAGGGATAGTTATGAAAATTCCAGAGATAGGCTTGATTATTTGTAATAGCGGGGCCTCAAATTCTGGATATCTAACAGGGCTTGTTGCATTTGAAATAGCTGAGAAGTTTGGAGAGGAAAAAGTCGGGATCTGCTCTCTTCCTGCTCTTGTGAACAATATTCCAAGACAAACTCAGCTTATTAAGAAAGTCCCTTATACTGTAGTGATTGATGGATGTCACAATGAGTGCTCCGGGAAAATTTTGGACAGAATAGGAATTAAGTATTAAAATTACATTAATTTAGAAAATGTTTTTGGATACAAAAAATTTGGACCCTTTACTACTTTTAAATATTCAGAGAATGATGCAAAAAGAATCTTTTCAAATATTGTCAAAATTATTGATACACAATTGAACGCGTAGTAGGTGACATTTTGTGTTAAAGGATAATTGAATTAGGGAGGTGCAAAAATGGACAAAGAAAGGAAGCGAGAAACAAAATTAGATCCGAAATTTGCTTACTGGAAGGGTATACCAAGAGAAGAAATAACTTGGCATCCTTCGATTGATGAAAGCAAGTGCACTGGATGTGGTATGTGCGTTACCAGTTGCGGAAGGAATGTTTTTGATTACGACCGGGAGAAGAAAAGGGCAATTGTAGCAAGACCTCTCCAGTGTATGGTGGGATGCACGTCATGTCAGGTGTGGTGTATATTTGATGCTATAATTTTTCCTGATTCCCAATATATAAAGGATTTGATAAAGAAGAAAAAAATATTAAGTGTCGTGAAAAAACAACTTGAGGAGAGAAAAATGTGAATATTTCAACATTGACTAACATGCAGGTACACGGTTCGCTATGCTCACTAAAACCCCACCAAGGCGAAACTTCACATATCACCAGAGCATTAAGTTAAGTGCCCAAACCTGCTAGTAATGGGGTAATATGTCAATGAGAAAGATCACAGTTTTTGGTGTAGAGAGTTTTTTAAAGAATTTTCTTTTTAAGGAGGTTTAAAATGAAAAAAGCAATACTTATCTGCACGTGTAGTTTCGCATGTCCATCGATGAAGGATATTGATTTTGCAGAACTATCCGAAAAGATCAGGCTTGAAATACCTGAGGCTTCCTACATGGTTCTTCACCCCAGAATTTGTGAGAGAAATGGTGAAGAGATGATGGCAGATCTTTTAAAAGAAGGTGTAATATACTATACTATAGCATGTAAGCCTGAGAAACAGGAAAAACTTCTTCGTGATGGATTTCAGAAAGCTGGCGTGATTATGGAAAGAGATAAAAATTGGGTGCCAATCTCTGTTCAATTTAAAAATACTGATCAGGTATTCGAGGAGATAGAAAGAGCATTGAAAAATGGAGGAGAATAATGGCTTCAAATAGCTATATGGGTATACCAAGGGAAAAAATCCCCTGGTATCCTGCTGTTGATGAAAATGCATGTACAAAATGTAGTACCTGTCTGGATTTTTGTGCCAATGATGTGTTCGAACAGGGAGAAGGTAGTGTTGAAGTTGTAAGACCTTATAATTGTGTGGTTGGATGCAGCTCTTGTCAGAATGTATGTCCATCAGGTGCGATTAGATTTCCTGATATGAGACAGTTTGTTGAAACCCTGAAAAAATTGAGAGAAGAGTATAGAAATAAATAGTTAAAATTTTTATAATTGATATAGGTTACTTTTGGAGGGATAGATGGGCGCAATAAATAGAGTTACCTTTATTGGCAGCGGCAGAGTTACATACTTTTTAATTGAAGCTTTGAAGAGAAAAGAAAAATTACCTGAGAAGGTGTATCTTTATGACCCTGATGATAATGCCGTGCAAAAGGTTATCCAGATAGATGATACTAAAATAGAAAGGGTCGATAGCTTTCAGCCTCAAATAGACGCTAATATAGTGTTTCTGGCAGTACACCCACCTATTATAGAAAAGGTTTCGCGAATAATTGTTGGAAAGCTTGATAATATAGACGCTGTTGTCTCCTTTGCTCCATCTGTATCTATAAAAAGATTGAAAAGCTATCTTTCTGGATTTTATCGAATAGTGCGAATGATACCAAATGCGCCTTCGTTGATTGGTGAGGGCTATAATCCTGTTGCTTTTAGTGATGGTTTTGATGTAAGACTCAAAAATGAGATTTTAGAGTTTTTCGCAAATTGGGGAAAATGTCCTGAGGTTAGAGAAGAAAATCTTGAAGCTTATGCAATTGTATCCGGTATGGGACCAACATATTTCTGGTTTCAGCTATTAAAGTTAAAGGAATTGGCTATCAAATTTGGTCTATCTGAGACTGAGGCAGAGGATACATTAATTTCTATGATAAAAGGGTCGGTAGACATTCTATTTAAATCGAGTTTATCAACTGAGGAGGTTTTGAGTCTTATTCCTGTCCATCCGTTGAAAAGATTTGAAGGTTCGATTAACAGCTTTTATGAAGAGAGATTAAGAGAGATTTATGATAAAATCTCTATTAAATAAAATTTCCAGGATACCAGACGTTCTTATAGTTCGCTAACGGTTTTCATAAATAAGATTTTTAAGTAAAAAATTTAAATTTTTCTAAAGTACTAATAAAAATTTTCGATAAATTATTAATGGATGATTCCTTGACGGAAAGGAGGTTATAATTATGAAACAGGTAGTTTTTGACAATGAATATGCAACTGTATGGGTATATCCGGAAAAAGGAATTATTCATCATAAGTTCAAAAAGTTTATTTGGGGTGAAGGCTTTAGACAAACGATGATGAATGCTGCGGATGCTTTTGAAAAGTATGGTTGTACAAAGTGGTTGTCAGATGATAGAGAGAATTCTGCCTTGAGACCAGAGGACATAGAATGGGGTCAGAAAGTTTGGGAACCAAGAGTTTTGAAGGCAGGCTGGAAACATTGGGCTGTTATATTACCTGAGAAGGTGGTTGGTCAGATGAATATGAAAAAGATTATCGATCGTTATAAAAGTATAGGAGTTAATGTAAAAGTATTCTCTGATTCCGAAGAAGCCATGGAATGGCTTGAAAAGCAATAAAGGGTTTAAGGACAATTTTCCTACATAATATAGTTACACTTATTTGGATGGTATCATAACTTTGCCTTAACATGATATTATATTTCAAATTAATTTTAAGCATTAAGCTTACTAAAAACACAACTATTTACTGTAGTATAAAGATAAAATCTTTTTAATTTATACATTGGTATGGATATGTTAAGCGCAATGTCTCAATGCAGAATGCAGAATGCAAATTGAAAAATGTCAAAATAGAAGCGATTTATCAGAAAGGCTATTAGAGTTCGCAGCAAGTAGCACTAAATTGACAGTTAGACTTAAAAGAACTGCTGTAGTACAGTACATAGCAAATCAGCTAATGCGAGCTGCTTCGTCTTCTGGGGCAAATTATGAAGAGGCATGTGGAGCAGAAAGTAGAGCCGATTTTATAGATAAGATGCAACTCGTCTTGAAGGAATTACGAGAGTCTTTATATTGGCTGAAACTGGTGGAGAGAAGCGACTTAATTTCTGGCAATGAGCTACAACCATTATTGGCTGAATCAAACGAATTGATCAAAATTGTTGCAAAATCGGTAATCACTGCGAAAGGAGGGGGAAAATGACTTTGCAATTTGCACATTGCAATCTTCATTTTGCAATGTTGTATTCACGAAGGAACGCCACAGTGCCGTATAGCCGCTATCGCTCATTGCAAAAATCAAAATGCAAATTGAAAAATGCAAAATCGTCTTTTGTCAGATTTGGCTTTTGTATTCAAAATGTATACGGAAATAAATCTGACTTTTGCACATTGCAATCTTCATTTTGCAATGTTGTATTCACGAAGGAACGCCACAGTGCCGTATAGCCGCTATCGCTCATTGCAAAAATCAAAATGCAAATTGGAAAATGCAAAATCGTCTTTTGTCAGATTTGGCTTTTGTACTCAAAATGTATACAGAAATAAATTTGACTTTTGCACTTTGCAATCTTCATTTTGCAATTGCCGTAAGGCTATCTTGCCCCTCGGGGAATCGCCTTCGGCGACTTCGTTAATACAAGACGTTAAGCGCAAAGGCTCAATGCAGAATGCAAAATGCAAATTGGAAAATGCAAAATCGCCTTTTGTCAGATTTGGCTTTTGTACTCAAAATGTAGACAGAAATAAATTTGACTTTTGCACTTTGCAATCTTCATTTTGCAATTGCCGTAAGGCTATCTTGTCCTTCGGGAAATCGTCTTCGGTGACTTCGTGAATACAAGACGTTAAGCGCAAAGGCTCAATGCAGAATGCAAAATGCAAATTGAAAAATGCAAAATCGTCTTTTGTCAGATTTGGCTTTTGTACTCAAAATGTAGACAAAAATAAATTTGATTTTTGCACATTGCAATCTTCATTTTGCAATTGGCGTAAGGCTATCTTGCCCTTCGGGGAATCGCCTTCGGCGACTTCGTGAATATAAAACGGACTTGCTAATGGGAAAAGTGCAGATTGGCCCATTTTTAAAAGATTATAACAATGCTGTTATTGAGTTTGTAAAAAGCGAAGGAATAGAGCAAGATTTAGAAAGATTTGAGCTTGCTCGTAAAATTTTGAAGAGGTTTTCCAGATTTCCCTACGAGAATTTGAGTAAGATAATTAAGTTAAATAGAGATTTTAATGGCTTACCTCACCGACTGCCAGAGGAAATTATCGAAGATAATTTAAAATATAATCTAGGAGGAACATGCTTTTCTTTAACATTTTTCCTCAAAAAGATTTTTGATTATTTTAAGTTTGATACATACATAATTATGGCAGATATGAGATATGCTAAAAACTCCCATACTGCTCTAATATTGAATTATAATGGAAATAAATATCTTTTGGACCCGGGATATTTGATTTTTGATCCAATACCACTGGATAAAGAGGTGAAAAGAACTTCCATTCTAACCCAGCTTTTAAAATATGATGAAAATAGCGATCGATACTCTTTGTGGACTTTTGATGGGAAAAGAATGGTCTTCAGATATAGTTTTAGAGATAGCCCAATAGCTTTTGAAGAATTTATATTCTACTGGACCGATTCGTTTCATTGGCGTACTATGCATGGCATATGTTTAACCAAAATGGATAATGATAGATTTATATATTTTCATAATAGATACTATAAAATTATTGATAAAAATAAGAAGGAGAAAGGCAATATACAGACGGATATTGCTGGCGCCATTAAATCCGTCTTTGGGATTCCCACGGATATAATTTTTAAAGCAGAAAAGGCGCTTGCTGAAAACCTGTTTTATGATAAAAGGTTGGGTCTTAAGGTACCAAAGTGGGTAAAGTAAAATGGAATTAGGTATGCCAAATCTAGTCAAATTTTTTGTAGGTAGTTTATACGTTGATGAAAATATATTAAAAATTGCTATTTCTGAACTTGAAGATTATTTTGGAAAGGTTGATCTATTCAGCGAAGAATTTGATTTCAGAGTTACTGATTATTATAACAGAGAAATGGGTTACGGAATAAAGAGAAAATTTTTCTCTTTCGAAAAATTATTTAACCCCGTTGATATTTCAACGGCAAAGATTTTTACGAATGAAGTAGAAAAACACTATCTCGCAAATGGAAAAAGAAAGGTTAATCTGGATGTGGGTTATATGGATTATGACAAGGTGGTCCTGGCATCGGCAAAGTATTGTATAAATAAAGTATATGTTGGAAATGGTATTTATGCCGATTTAACACTTCATTATGAGAAAGGTAACTTTACCCCATATCCATGGGCATTTATGGATTTTAAGAGTTTAGATTATAATAAATTCTTTTTGAAGATGAGGGAGATTTATAAAAGACAGATGAAAGAATATAAAAGGTTATTTTCTGGTTAGTTATTTTCTCATACAGCAATTTTTATATTTTTTACCACTCCCACAAGGACACGGATCATTTCTACCAACCTTTTTCTGAGGCTTAGTGCCTGTTTTATTTAAGAAATTTATGATATTATATGCAGGTCGTCCATTAATAATTTCTTGTGCCATAAAATTCATGTAAGGGGTGACATGTTTAAAAAAATATCTATAACCTTCACATAAGTAGTTTAACCCAATCTCACCATCGGGAGTTCTTTTAAATCGGTGTTTTATACATCCACCATGGCAGATGAAGTAATAATCGCATTTTTTGCAAAGTTCTGGAACATTTTGTTTTATATTTCCAAAATTTTCCAGTTTTTTATAGAGGTATTCAAAATTAAAGTTTTTCTTCAAAATATTACCTATTCTGAAAGTGGGATATACAAAATGGTCACAAACAAAAACATCACCGTTATGCTCTATTACAGGTGATGAACTGCATGATTTCTGAAAGATGCATAAGCCCGGTTCGAGACCAATCCAAGCCTGTAATGTAACATCAAAGAGGCGAACAAAGTATGATCCAACATCTTTTTTAACCCACTGGTCGAAGATTTCCGACATAAATTTACCATATTGTAATGGCTGGACAGAGTATTCAAAAACATCATCCTCTTTGTATTTGAACTCATCGATTTTTAGATCAAACTTTTTACGTTCCACTATTGGGATAAATTGCATATATTTGCTGCCTATATCCTTCAAAAAATTATATATTTCTACTGGGTATCTGGAATTTTGCCTGTTTATGCAGGTTAGCGTGTTAAATTCCACAGAGTGTTTGTTTAAAAGCTCTATAGCATTCATAACATCTTTAAAGCTCCCTACTCCACTTTTTAATTTCCTGTATTTATTGTGAAATTTTTCAGGTCCATCAATCGAAATTCCTACAAGGATATTATTATCTTTTAAGAATTGGCACCACAGATCATTTAGAAGTATTCCGTTTGTTTGTATAGCGTTTTCGACGCTCTTATTCTTTAAGTATTTCTTCTGTAGTTTAATAACATTTTTATAAAAATCTATACCCATAAGAGTTGGTTCCCCTCCCTGCCATATAAAAAATATTTTTGAAATATTCTCGCTAGAGGCAATTCTTATTAATAGGGTTTCAACAACGCTCATGTCCATTTTATAATTTGTACTTTGATTAAAAATGCTTTCTTTCCCCAGATAAAAGCAGTATTTACACTTCATATTGCATAGAGAGTCGGCAGGTTTTATGATCATGGAAATGGACTTAATATTTTTCACTTAATTATCTGCTTCTGCATTGCAAAGATAACTAAAAAAAGATAAAAATATTTATTTTAATTCCAACCTTCTTTTGAATAAATTTAAATGCAATGAAAATCTATTGCTCTCACACAACTCATAAAGGGCTAATCAGGGAAAATAATGAGGATTCTATATTAGTGAAAAATGCGGGAGATAACTTTCTCCTTGCAGTTGCAGATGGAATGGGTGGGCATGCTTGTGGTGAGGTAGCAAGCAATACCATAATAGAGGTTTTTGAAATACATGGTGATACAATTTTTAATTTTTTTTCAAAGACCGACCTGGAAAGTGCTTTAAATCATATTTTATTAAAAGGTTTAGAAAGACTTAAGGAAATAGTTCTTAAAAAGCAATCGTGTTATGGAATGGGTACTACATTGGCAGTATCAGTTATAAATGAAGGAAAATTATTTATATCTCATATTGGTGATTCAAGAGTGTACCATTTTCGTGATGGTAAGGTTCTTTATAAAACCAAGGATGATACAGTAGCCCAAAATATGGTGGATAGGGGATTATTATCAGAAAAAGAACTTAAGTATGATACGAGAAGCCATATATTAACTAAATGTATTGGAGGTTTTGATTTTTATAATATAAAATTGGAATTAGAATATGCATCTGATCTAAAGATAGGCGATTCAGTGCTTCTCTGTTCCGATGGGTTGACAGATATGGTCGAAGAGATGGATATATTTTGGGTAATTGCAGACAAGAATAGGCATGTTCCAGAGAAAGTGGATAAGTTGCTTGATATGGCATTAGCAAATGGTGGCCACGATAACGTTTCAATAATTCTGGCTGAATGTAAAGAGTAGATTAAATATGAATATCAGGAATATTTTTGGGATTCTCGGTGTTTTACTAATTAGCATTGGTTTGATTTTAATAGCACCCTTATCCATCTCAATAATTAATAACGATGGTGCTCAGTCCGCCTTTATTTCCACAATCATTATTACTCTAATCTCAGGTATACTTTTGAATATTTTAAAGATTGAAAATCCAGTTATTGAAAAGAAAGAGGCTATTTCGACAGTCGTAATTGGATGGGTGCTGGTATCTATCGCAGGTGCATTACCTTTTTATTTTTCAGGATATTTTCCCGGATTCCTAGACTCACTGTTTGAATCAGTTTCTGGATTTACTACCACGGGTGCCTCAATACTTTCTGATATAGAAAAATTGCCTCATAGCCTTCTTCTCTGGAGGAGTCTTACTCATTGGCTTGGTGGCATGGGGATTATTATATTTGTTCTAATTGTGCTTCCGCTTGTTAATGTAGGGACAAGAAATTTATACAATTACGAATCCTCATCAATAGCTCAGGAAAGACTGACTCCAAGGGTTGCGTTGACAGCGCGTATGTTATGGTTTGTATATTTTTCCTTAACGATATTGGAGACAATATTATTGAAGATATGCGGTATATCTTTTTTTGACTCTTTATTAACTGCCTTTGGGACAATCCCAACAGGCGGTTTTTCTCCTCGAAATTTGAGTATCGCAGCCTATAATAACGTATATGTAGAGATTATTGTCATGATCTTTATGGTACTTTCAGGGATAAACTTTTCTTTTTATCTAATACTTGTAAAACCTGATAAAAAGTTTGCTAATTTCAGAGAGATAATTCTGTTTTATCTTGCTTTTATGCTTTTATGTTCTTTTATTGTTTCGGTTGATCTCTTTAGAAATGTGTATGGTGACTGGTGCAAATCTCTGAGGTATGGATTCTTTCAGGTTATATCCATCAGTACCACCACGGGATTTGTAACAGCTGATTATGAGAAGTGGAGCCCTGTTACTCATATTGTATTATTAATTCTAATGATGATTGGTGCCTGTCCCGGTTCTACAACGGGTGCGATAAAAAATAGCCGGATTATTATTCTTTTTAAAAGCATTTATAGAGAGGTTCTTCATTTTCTCCATCCAAGAATGTTAAAACCAATAAGGTTGAATAATAAAGTTGTTGATGAAAACACAATTAAAAGCGCAGTGACGTACATTGGTCTTTATTTTTATTTTCTTTTATTTGCAGTATTATTGATGACCTTAAAAGGCATCGACATAAGGACAGCGATTTACTCGGTTGCTACTACTTTAGGAGGTGTCGGACCAGGTCTTGGGTTGACTGGGCCTATGTCGAATTATCTTGGGTTGCCAGCTTTTTGTAAATATATTCTGATAATAGCAATGCTTTTAGGAAGGCTTGAATTCTATTCAATATTAGTTATGTTCTCCCCAAAATTCTGGAAGAAATTTTAATTTACAAATAAAGGGATAAATTTAAACCGGGTTACTTCTACAAGTCCTTTATCAGTAAGCTTTATTTCTGGAATTACCGGTAAAGCAAGGAATGATAAAGTCATGAAAGGATTATCAATCTTGCAACCAAGTTTTTTTGATATTTTATTGAGATTATCACTTTTTTCTCTAAGTTTCATTAGAGGTTGGTTGCTCATTAGCCCAGCAATTGGTAAAGGTAATGATTCTACTATTTTCCCGTTTTCTACTACTATCTGTCCACCCCCCATCTTTTTAATTCCCTCTATTGCAAAAAGAATGTCTTCATCACTTATTCCTACTACAATTATATTATGTGAATCATGTGCCACAGTAGAAGCTATTGCGCCTCTTTTTAAGCCAAGTCCTTTTACAAAGCCTATTCCAATGTTACCTGTAGCATGATGTCTTTCTACGACTACAAGTTTCACAATATCGCTTTCTGGCTGAGATGTAAGAAAACCATTAACAGGCTCAACTTCAATAATCGCTCTTTTTGTTATTATCTGATCAGGGATTATTTCGATCACGTTTATCTTCCTACTTTCAGCTTTTACTCTAATATCATCGATATTGACCGATTTTATGTTTATTGTATTTTTAAAATCTGGTATCTCTTCTTTATAGTCAAAGGCGATTCTACCATTTTCTGCTACCAGTTTTCCTCTTTTGTAAACCTGGATTATGTTAAACTTCTCCATATCATCAATAATAACAAGATCTGCAATATAACCGGGGGCTATAGCTCCTCGGTCGTATAATCTGAAATATTGTGCTGTGTTGAAGGATGCCATTTTTACGGAGATTATTGGATCAATGCCAAGGTCGATAGCCCTTCTTACCATTGTGTTAATATGACCATAATCAATTAAAAAATCTGGATGTCTGTCATCGGTGACAAAGCTGAAATTTGTATGGTTTCTGATATTTACAATTTTTATCAATTCTTCAAGATTTCTTGCTGCAGAACCTTCTCTTATCATTATATGCATTCCCCTCTCAAGTTTTTCCAATGCTTCTTCTTTCTTTGTGCATTCGTGGTCGGACTTTATACCTGCCAGTATGTAAGCATTCAATTCTTTCCCAGATAGATATGGTGCGTGACCATCGATAATTTTCTTTTTAGCAGCATTTATTTTGTTTAATACCATATCATCACCATGTACAACACCTGGATAGTTCATAACTTCTGCAAGCCCTAATATTCTTTCGTGGCTTATCCATTTCTTTATATGTTCTACATCGAATTTTCCTCCATTTGTTTCCATATTTGTAGCCGGAACACAGGATGGAAGCATGAAAAATATATCAATAAAATCCATTTTTGATGATTCTATCATATATTCCAGCCCCTTTTCACCCATAACGTTCACAATTTCGTGAGGATCGGCTACTACAGTTGTTGTTCCATTAACTACTACTGCTTTTCCAAACTCCAGTGGGGAAAGCATTGAACTTTCTATATGAACATGCCCATCGATAAAACCCGGCAATAGAGTTTTGCCCTTTAAGTCAATCTCTTGTATAGCTTCATAATCTCCAAAACCGATTATGTATCCATTTTTTACAGCTATGTTATTTTTTTCAATTTTACCTGAAAAAACATTTATGAATCTTCCATTTTTAAATAAAATATCTGCTTTCCCGTCACCTCTTGCTATTTGTATTATGTTTTTTAGATCCATTTTTAACCTCGATTTTTCAATAATTTACTTTTTATACTGCATACAAAGCATATGGATGTTTTTGATGATGTCTTTTCACCACAAATTTTACAGCTACTTTTCCCAAATGAACTTTCTAACTTATTTTCTAATAATGGTTGGATTTTATCAAGGTAGCTAAAATAAAAATGAGCTTTTATACTTTTAAAGTGGCTTTCAAGGTTGTTTAGTGCTTCTTTATAATACAGACTATTTGCTCCTTTAGAGAGGGGGCATGTATCCCTAACATATTCTATGCCGCGTAATTCTAAGTATAGTTTTGTTTCCTGATCGGTTAGTCTTACCAATGGCTTTGCCTTCTTTGGATTGTTGTTTTCAGCAGGAATTACCGGATATTGCCGGGCTAGATATTGCACATTTGAAAATAATAAGTTACCAAGTAAAGTGGCACTAACATCATCCAGGTTGTGTCCAGTGACTATAACATCGACTCCGATTTCTTTTGCAATTTTTGATAGATAATAGCGTTTGAGCTTTCCACACACAGAGCATATCTTTTGTGAGAATGGTTTGCCAATCTCTATAATGGACAAGCCGAATAGCTCACGCATTAAGTAGGTATAAATTGGGATATTTTTTGATTTTGAAAATTTCAAAACTATTTTCTCAGATTTCTCTGAGAAGTCAACAATTCCAAGATTTATATGGATTCCAACAGTATCATAACCAAGTCTATTTAAGATATCGATACAGGCAATACTATCTTTTCCACCTGATACTGCAACACCAATCCTTTCATTTTTATTGAACATATTAAAATGTTTTATAGCCCTTTTCACTTGATTTAAAACATATTCATCGAAATGCAACTTGCAGAATTTTACATTATGTCTTGGTATTCTGAAATGTGCCTCTTTTTTACATATAGTACATTTCATCATAGTAAAATAATTTAAAATAATTACTCGTATTTTTCTTAAAAAAATGTAAAATATATATTAGAAATATGGGGGATAAACTAATGAGGGCAATGGTTTTGGAGAAAAATGTTGATCTAGCCCAAGAGAAAAAACCTTTAAAGCTTATACAGGCTACATTAAAGGACCCGGGGGATGATGAGGTTTTGATAAAAGTGGATGCCTGCGGGGTATGTCATACAGAAATTGATGAAATAGAGGGACGTGCGAAACCGTCATTTTTCCCCATTACTCTCGGACACCAGGTGGTAGGAAAGGTGGCCAAAGTAACCAACCCTGAGATAAGATTTAAAGAGGGTGACCTAGTCGGTGTAGCGTGGATTTATTCTGCCTGTGGATATTGTGAGTATTGTAAAACAGATAGAGAAAATTTATGTATACATTTTAAAGCAACCGGTAAAGATGCTCACGGTGGATATGCTGAGTTTATGATTGCAAAAGAGACTTTTACATTTAGAATTCCAGAGGTTTATAAGCCTGAGGAGGCTGCTCCACTGTTATGTGCTGGGGCGATTGGATATAGAGCTCTTCGACTCTCTGGTATTGAAGAAGGAAAATTCCTGGGATTGATGGGATTTGGTGCTTCAGGGCATTTGGTATTAAAACTTGTTAAAAAAAGATATCCTCATACTCATGTGTTCGTTTTTGCAAGAAGCGAGAAGGAAAGAGAGTTTGCAAAAAGTCTAGGAGCTGATTGGACAGGGAATATAAACGAGAAACCTCCTGAATTGCTACACGCGATAATCGATACCACTCCAGTATGGAGACCCGTTGTAGAATCGCTTAAAAATTTGAGGAGAGGGGGGAGACTTATCATAAATGCAATAAGAAAAGAGGATGAAGATAAAGATTGTTTAAGCGATATAAAGTATGAACGTGATCTTTGGAAGGAAAAGGAGATAAAAACCGTTGCAAATGTTACAAGGAAAGATGTTCAGGAATTTATTGAACTTGCTGCAAAAGTTCCAATAAAACCTGAGGTTAAGACATATTTACTTGAGGAAGCTAATGAAGCAGTTTTGGAACTTAAAGAAGGCAAGATAAAAGGGGCAAAAGTTTTAATAATTTGAGAGTAAATAAAACCTACATCTGTTACCCTTCTTTTATTGAGGCAAAATTAATAAGAAGATTAAATAGTTTTGTATTAGAATTGGAGACTAAAGATGGGATTGTTAAAGCCTATTTGCCAAATACCAGCAGGCTGTATGAATTTCTTAATCTAAGAAATGCATTTTTCTTAATACCTACTAAGGGGGAAAATACAAATATAAAGTTATTTCTACTCTTTTTTGCACCCAATATGTATTTATTGATATCATCAAGATGAATGAAGTAACTAACATACTGATAAAAAAAGGCCAAATATCAAATCTGTTCATAGGCAAAATACGGATGGAATATAAGAATTTGAATTCACGATTCGATTTTCATATTGTGTTTGAGGGTGATGAACATTTTATTGAAGTAAAGACCTGTATGCTGTGTTACAATAAAGTAGCCATGTTTCCAGATGCTTCTACACCGCGTGGCACTAAGCATTTAGGAGATCTTGAGAAAATTTCTAAAAGAAAAAATACTATATGCTATTGCCTTTATTTAATTCCAAGTTATAATGCAAAAGTTTTTATCCCCAATTCCTATACGGATTTTGAATATTATAAGACATTCGTCAATGCAAAAGGAATTAGTTTCAGATAATATAAGCTGGAATTTACTGATCCAGTCACTGTTGATTTAGGTTCTATTCAACAGGTAGTAATAGATTTTGATTTTTTAAACAGGGTAAATATTGAGCGTCGTCTGTATGTAGTAATTTACAGAAATCTGAAAGATTCATATGTTAGAAAATTAATATGAAATAATGTCAGCCTCATAAAAATTTAAATTAATCTGGCATAAATTTTGTAGCATTAAAGGATTGCCTTAGATAATAGTCAAAACGCTAGCTCTTTGAGACATTTTTACATAAAAGAAACTTTATATAGGGAAAAACTCTTACAATAATTCCCTGTTTAAACTTTCATGTAAATCTGAAAGGAAGGAAAGGAGGTGTAATATGGCAAAGATCAAAATTGCCGTTGTAGGGGTAGGTAATTGTGCCAGTGCTTTAATCCAAGGCATTCATTATTATAAAAATAAGCCCGAAGATGAGGTAATTGGATTGATGCACTATGATCTTGCCGGTTATAAACCGGGGGATATTGAAGTTGTTGCTGCTTTTGATATTGATAAGAGGAAAGTTGGGAAGGATATTGCAGATGCTATATTTGCATTGCCTAATTGTACAAAGACAATTTATGAGGATATTCCTAAAACTTCAGTAAAAGTTAGGATGGGAAAAGTTCTTGATGGATTTGCTCCGCATATGAAGAATTATGATCCAAAGTATACCTTTGTATTAGCGGAGTCAAAAGAGCCAACAAAAGAGGAAATAGTTCAGGTTTTAAAAGACTCTGGAGCTGATATACTGGTTAATTATTTACCTGTAGGTTCTGAAGAAGCGACCAAATTTTACGCTGATTGTGCTCTTGAGGCGGGAGTTGCATTTATTAATAACATTCCTGTTTTTATAGCGAGCAATCCTGAATGGGCAAAAAAATTTGAATCGGCAAACATCCCTTTAATTGGAGATGATATTAAATCTCAATTAGGGGCGACAATTGTACACCGAATATTGACTGACTTATTTAAGAAAAGAGGTGTTAAGCTTGATAAAACCTATCAACTTAATACTGGAGGAAACACCGATTTTCTAAATATGCTAGATCGCACAAGGCTTTCATCGAAAAAGAAATCAAAAACTGAAGCTGTTCAATCTCAAACTAAGAATAGACTTCCCGATGAAGATGTTCACATTGGACCAAGTGAATGGATACCTTGGCTTAAGGATAATAAAATTTGCTTTATAAGAATGGAAGGAAGGTTATTTGGCGATGTCCCAATGAATCTTGAATTAAGGCTGTCGGTTGAAGATTCCCCAAATTCGGCTGGAGTGGCTATCGATTCGATTAGATGTGCAAAACTTGCCCTTGATAGAGGAATTGGTGGGATATTATACTCACCCAGTGCTTACTTTATGAAAAGTCCTCCTGTTCAATACCCTGATAGTGAAGCATACCAGATGGTAGAGGACTTTATATCCGGTAAAAGGGAAAGATGATGAAATGTATAATTCTTGCAGCCGGAAAAGGTAGTCGAATGAACATGAGGGGTGTGCCGAAACCCCTCATTCCCTTTTTAGGGATGCCATTGATAGAAAGGGTAATATTAACATTTAAAAATTTTGGAATAGGGGAATTTATCGTTGTATTGGGCTATAAAGCTGATGTGGTTAGGGAATTTTTATCTGGCCTTATAGAGAAATATAATATTAAGATAGAGTTTACCTATAATAATGAATGGGATAGAGAAAATGGTTTATCACTACTGGCTGGAAAAGATTTTGTAAATGAACCCTTCATATTGACTATGACTGATCATCTGTTCGATGAAAAGATTATTGACAGGTTTTTAAGATATGTAAAAGACAAAAAGTCAGAAGGAATTTTACTCGCTGTTGATAAGAAAAAGGAAAATATTGATCACATAGATTTAAAAGATGTAACCAAGGTATATACGGTTGATAGTAAAATAATTCGAATTGGAAAAGATTTAGATCAATATAATGCCTTTGATACCGGGCTTTTTTATTGTACACCAGAGGTGTTTGATGCTGCTGAGAAAGCTATAAAAAAAGGCAAAACTACACTTTCGGATGTTGTTCTTGAGATGGCAGCAAGAGATAAAGCATTTGTTTTTGATATTTTAGAAGAAATATGGTTTGATATTGATACAGAGCCAATGTTTAAAAGGGCTGAAAAATATTTTTTAAAAAAATATAATAAATCTGATAGAAAGGTAAACCTTGATGGTCCAGTATCTCGTTTGATAAATAGAAAGATATCTTTACTGATAAGTAAATATCTATCATATAAAAATGTAACACCAATGCAGATTTCCATATTTAGTTTTTTATTAAGTATTGTAAGTGGGATTATTTTTATGATAAAAGGATATATTCCTTTATTGATTGCAGGTATTATTGCACAGTTATCTTCAATTATAGATGGATGTGATGGCGAGATTGCTCGTATAAAGAATATGGTATCAGATACAGGTGGATGGATTGATTCTGTCCTAGATAGGTATGCAGATTCCTTTATATTAATTGGACTAACTGTTCATTCCTCATTTTATGTCAGACATATTGTCGCATTACTAACAGGGTTTTTTGCTGTAATAGGAGGCTTTATAAACAGTTATACCGCTGATAAATACGATGGGTATTTAAAGAAGAAGTTAAAAAAGCATAAAAAACTTACACTTCGTCTAGGGCGTGATGTGAGAATATTTATTATTTTCCTTGGTTCTCTATTTAATATTCCTTTTATTACGCTACTTCTGTTAGCACTTATTACAAATTTCGAGAATGTAAGGAGATTAGTCTCTATTTACAGAATTGAAGATAATAAAGTACTTTCAACAAAATCTTGAAAAGACTTTCTTCAATATTCCATTACCAGAACATAGGATACATTAAAAAATGCTCAGGTGGTAATTGAAAACTATCTGGGTGCAAATATAAACCTACAATTTTCAATATTAGCACATAAATTGAAAGGACATTCTATAAATAAAAATAGATGACATTAATTTTTGAAGTTATATGAATTTAAAATTGATAATACCAAAAATAATGCGAATATTTTTAAAGGAATTTTTTCGGACTGCGTTTTACAAAAGAAAATACGAAAGCTATTTGTAAACTGATTGAGTGACTTGAATTTGGTAGTAATGAGATTTCGGAGTTTTTGAAAATAGCTGACACAATTTCATTTTTTAATAATAATTTGATTTACTACCACAATAGGAATCCTTATAAAGGGGAGTAGATATAATAAAATTAGTACTAAATGATTGTTTTTACGTAGGAGAAAAATATTTATTAAATTTCATCCATGAAAATTAGGTTCTTTATGAATTATTTTGGAATATTTTAAAAGAATATAATATTGTAACCTGTTATTTCGATGAATATCTAAATGTGTTATTGAAAATGGAGGGAAGTCCAATGTCTGATACACATGATGTATTGATAATAGGTGGTGGTCCTGCTGGTTTGACTGCAGGTATTTACACATCTAGAGATAGATTAAATAGTCTTTTACTTGAAAAAGCTATGTGTGGTGGACTGCCTGCAGCCACAGAAAAAATAGAGAACTATCCAGGTTTTCCTGAGGGTATTGCAGGATCGGAGCTTGTAAATAAAATGAAACGGCAAGCCGAAAATTTTGGCCTTAAAATAAATGAATTTGATGAGGTCAAGTTAATAGGAAAAGAGGACGGTATTTTTACTATTCAAACAGACAGAAATATTTATAAATCCAAAGCAGTTATTATCGCTTCTGGTAGTGTACCGAAAAAATTGAATATTCCCGGCGAAAAGGAATTTTTTGGCAGGGGTGTATCCTATTGTGCTACATGTGATGGTCCTTTTTACAAAGATAAAGATGTGGCAATCATTGGTTGTGGAAATTCAGGTCTTCAGGAAGGAGAGGGGCTTCTGAAGTTTGTAAAAAGTCTAACATTTGTGGAGTTCTTACCCTATATGAAGGCAGAGAAAATTCTCCAGGAAAGAATAAAAAAACATGACAATGTAAAATTTTATTTAAATCATGAAATAACTTCTATAAATGGAAAGGACTTTGTTGAATCTATAACTATAAAAAATAGAGATACAAGAGAAATAAAGGAAATTAGTGTAGACGGTGTGTTTGTATATATTGGTTTTTTGCCGGGGACAGATTTTATTAATGGTTTGGTTGATGTTGATCAATGGGGTTATATAAAGACTGATGAAGAGATGAAAACAAGTGTTGAAGGAATATGGGCTGTGGGTGACGTCAAGTCGAAAAAGTTCAGACAGATAGCAAATGCAGTAGGTGAGGCCGTAGTTGCTGCAATGTCAGTATCTGAATATCTCAGGAGTAAATAAATAATTTTTAACCATTCATTTGCCATTTGTCATTTAATTACATATAATTAATTGTTAAAAGTGAGGATAGTTGTGAAGTTTTGTAATGTTAAAAGTATTTTAATTGTCCTTCTATTAATTATTTTTTCAGTAACCATTGTAGAGTCAGGAGAACTGTTTACTTCTAATGTAAAAGCTAAAAGAGAGCAGAAGGTGAGTTACTTTTCGCGGTATTTCGGCGTTGCTGCCGGTAGTCTTATTGGAATTGCTTTTACTTACTTTGCAGCTACAGATGTCCCTGGTTTCCATGGTCCAAAATGGAAAAACCTATTAACAGTAACACCTGCACTCATTTCAGGACCTATTATGGGGAAATATGTAGTTAGTAAGTTAACAGATAGGCTATTAAAAGCTAAGCCGAAGCCTGTAAAAGGATTGCTACTCGGCAGTTTATATGGTGCTATCGCAGGCACCGTGATATTCACTTCTTGTTTTGCACCAATGTTGATAACAGGTAACTACCTTGGTACAATTAAATTTAATAATATGCCAAAAGACTATATTGTCATTCGATTATTGGGAGCATCCATTGCTGGGGGTATTGCTTACGGGGGTACCTTCGGAGCCCTGATTGGTGCGGGATGTGGCATAGGGATATCTTTCTATATAGGTTATTAAAGATTAATATAGATATTTCCCCTCGCTATTAATGGTGAGTTAATATATTATTTATGTATTTAGATGGGGTTATTTTTTATCCAAAATTTCTCTAATCTTAAAAGCCATATCTTTTAAAGAATACGGTTTATTTATAAAGTTTACGTCTTTATCAATAATACCAGTATTTACAATGTAGTCATCTGTATATCCTGACGTAAATAATAGTTTAATGTTTGGGTAATTTTTTACAACGAGATCAGCTAATTCCTTACCGCTCATTCCTGGCATTATGATGTCTGTTATAAGCAGGTCAAACTTCCCATTGTTTAGTTCAAGTATACTAACTGCTTCATAACCATTAGCAGCTGTATAGACTTTATATCCGAGAGTTTGTAATGTTTGTATCATCATGTCTTTTATATCTTGTTCATCTTCTACAAAAAGAATCGTTTCATTACCTTTTGGAAGTTCTTGATCTATAAATTGAGATCCTTTATCCTTTGTTGATTTTGCATCTTCTTTAATAATTGGCCAGTAGACTTTGAATGTGGAGCCTTTCCCCGGTTCGGAGTAAACTGTAACCGTTCCATCATTTTGTTTTACTATTCCATAAACCGTAGATAGACCAAGACCTGTACCTTTACCAACGCCTTTTGTAGTAAAGAAAGGATCAAAAATCCTCTTTTTAATCTCTTTCGTCATACCAATACCTGTGTCACTCACAGAAATATATACATAGTCTCCTTCTTTAACTTCAGGGTCAATGGCTTTATATTTTGCATCTATGGATGATGTCCCTGTTTCAATAATGATTCTTTTATCGGTTGCATTTTCTTTTTCAAAGATGGCATCCCGTGCATTAACTACAAGATTAAGGATTACTTGTTCAATCTGACGAGGGTCAGCGTTAATGTCTGGTAAATTTTGGTCGAGTAAAAATGTTAACTCTATGTTCTCACTAATCAGTCTCCTAAGCATATTCTCCATATTATGTATTACATTATTCAGGTTTATCTTTTCAGGTCTAAAAAGTTGTTTTCTACTAAATGCTAATAGCTGGTTGACAAGGTCCTTTGCTTTGTCTGCTGATTCTTTTATAGTTATAAGAAATTTATGTGAAGAGGGATCATTTTTAATTAACTCCTGCCCGAGCAAAATTTCAGTGTATCCTATTATAACAGTTAGAATATTATTAAAATCATGGGCAATCCCGCCGGCAAGCTGCCCAATAGCTTCAAGCTTCTGGGATTGTTTTAATTGCTCCGCAAGAACCTTTTTCTCTTCTTCTGCTTTTTTTTCTTCAGTAATATCTGCTATGAACACATGAGTTTCCACCCCACCATCAGGCCCTTTTAATGGAACTGCTGACACTTCCGCGAAATATTCACTACCGTCATCTCTTAGAAGTTTCTCCTCAATTGGCTCAGCAAACTTTAGTTTTTCATATCCATTTTGTATTCGTTTTTTTGCTATAATTTTTGATTCCTCAGAAACGAAATCCATTACATTTCTTCCCATTACCTGGTTAATGTTTTCTACGCCTGATAATTTTAGAAAAGTTTTATTAGCAAAGATAATTTTACCATCTTTATGTATAACTATTCCATATGGTGCATTTTCTACGACTTGTCTATACTTTTCCTCGCTTTCCCTAAGTTCTTGTTCTATTTTTTTTCTTTGTTTTATTTCCTGTTCGAGTTTTTCATTTATCTCGTTTAAAATTTTATTTCTTTTTTCAATATTTTTTAATCTAAGCTTTATTAACATAAGAATAATAAATGTGGATAGTATTCCTACGATAGTCCAGTGAATTGGAGTTTTCCAGAAGGGAGGAGAAATTTTTAACTTTACCTCGGTTCCTGTCTCATTCCATATACCATCATTATTTGATGCTTTAAATTGTAAAGTGTATTTACCCGGGGATAGGTTTGTAAAAGTTATTGTATTTCCATGCTCCAGATTAATCCATTTCTCACTCTTTCCTAAAAGTCGATAAGCATATTGATTCTTCTCAGGAATCCAGTGATTGAGACTTGCTATAGTAAGGCTAAATAGAAGATCTTTGTAGGTTAAATTTATTTCTTTAGTGTAAGTAATTGCTTTATTAATTGGGCTATCTTCACCTGGCAGAATTTCTTTATTGAACACCTTTAACCTGGTTATTACTACCGGTGGAACAAAAGTATTTAATTTTATATCATCGGGATTAAATATATTAAATCCATTATTTCCACCAAATAGCATTTCTCCTGTTGATAGTTTAAAGTAAGAACCTACTCTGAAAAAGTTATCCTGTAATCCATCATAAACATTGTAATTTGTAAAGGTAAATTTTCTATAATTAAATTTACATATTCCATTGTTTGTACTAATCCATAAATTCCCGCTATCATCTTCCAGAATTCCATTTATCACATCATTTGGTAAGCCATCTTTTGTTGTAATTCTTTTAAATGTTCCATTTTCACGGTCCATGAGATTTAATCCACCGGTCGTTCCAACCCACAACCTTCCCTCAGAATCTTCATATATGCAATTAACAAAATTATCACTTATTGTAGTTGGTATTGTATCGTTGTGTATATAATGTATGAATTTATTATTGTCCCTATCGAAGAGTTCCAGACCGTATCCAAAAGTTCCTATCCACAAATTCCCTCTTTTGTCCTCATAGACAGTATGAATATAATCAGTTGATATTGAGCCGGGATCATCTCCTCTGTATCTAAAGTGTAAAAATGTACTATCTTTTTCATTAAATAAATTTAACCCGCCACCATTCACGGCGAGCCATATATTCCCTTCACTGTCTTGAAATATATCTCTTATGTCGTTTCCGCTTATACTACCGGGATTTTTTTCATCATGTAAAAAATATATTAGTTTTCCGTTAGAGGGGTCCCATAGGTTTACGCCATAGAGATATGTACCTATCCATAATCTATTTTTGTTATCTACCAGTAGAGATAAGACTCCATCATATGATAGTTGTTTTTTCGCAATGTCATTCTCAAAGTCGTAAAAGATATTATTTTCTCTATCCCATAGATTAAGACCACGTCCATCGTGACCTATCCATATCTTACCATCTGGTGCTTCTTCAAAACATGAGATTCCGTTTCCGTTCAGATCGTTGTTCTGTCCGGTAGAGTAATAATGTTTGAATTTTTCTAACTCTATATTAAAAAATTAAAATAACTAACTGCTCCATCATAAGATGCTATCCATATGGTTCCAATATTATCTTCATAAATGTTGTGTATAGACCAACCACTTATTGAATATTTATCGTACTGCGAGGGTATATATCGGTAAAATTTCTGTTGCTTTCTATCGAATAGACATAGACTTTGATTTTCAGTCCCAACCCATAGGTTGCCGTGCGAATCTTCTAATATAGATATTACATAATCGCTCGGTATGCTGTTTGGTATTTCAGGATTATACCTATATTGAATAAAATTATCTTTTTCTCTATTATATAAATTTAACCCTCCGCCATGTGTGCATATCCATATATTTCCACTTCTATCTTTGTAGACTTTCCATATCTTATTACTACTCAGGCTATGAGGGTCATTTGGATCATTTAAGTAATGGATAAATTTTTTTGCTTTAGGCTCATACCTATATATGCCTTTGCCATAAGTTCCTATCCAGATATTGCCATCGTTATCCTCGGCCAGACTTCTGAATATTGTTGTTGAGATTGTGTCTGTTATTGGTATATTTTTGTAATATGTTTTGTCTTTAGTATCGTGATTATATTTTAATATTCCATCGAAATCGTAGGCAATCCACAGATTCCCCTCATGATCTTCTATAATGTCTCTTACGTATTTAAATTGTATTCCAGTTCTTTTCTTTCCAAATGGATCTATTACGATAAAGTTATCCATTTCCCTGTTATATAAATTCAAACCTCCTCCGAAAGTGCCAATCCACAGGTTACCTTTGCTATCTTCAAGCATTACCATTATATAGTTATGAGAAATTGATGTTGAATCCTCAGGATCATATCTATAGACCTTTATGTCTTTTCCGTCATACCTGTTGAGCCCATCCTGAGTACCAAACCACATAAATCCAATCTTATCTCTTATTATAGAGGTTACAAACTTATATGATAAGCCCTGTTTTGCATCTATATGCCTGAACTTAATCCGAGGAGGATATTCGTTTTGAGGGTATATAGTCATATGTATCGTTAGAATGAACAGATAGGCTAACCTTTTGATAATAATATTGTACTGTTTCATGACACTGCCTTCATCTCCAATCCACCCGATTTAATTTATGGTTTAATTATTTAATGATAAAGATAAAAATTATTTAACTACTTTTCTGTGCTATCTTATGTGAGCTGTAGCAAATTTTTAATCTTCCCTGTATTTCCATTCAATCATTTTAGATGTTAGCCATAACATTGGCGCCTGTCCATGAAAATCACCGCATACTCTTGGTCTTTTTAGATAAAATTCAAGGTCGTTTACCTGACCTGTGCCAACGCATACTTCTCTCAAATTACCATCTTTATTAAGATGATTGACTAAAGCAATCCACGCTTTTTTCACTGCTTTTAAATATTTTTTCTTTGGTAGTAAGCCTTTATCTATACCAACTGCCATTGCGTACGCAAACATCGCCGTACAAGATGATTCTGTCCATGAATAGGGATAATCGATTATCTGGCGCCACATGCCGTTTTCAGTCTGATACTGCAATAAAGCAGACATCATCTTTCTGTATCCCTTAAGAATTATATAATAATATTCATTTTCCTTAGGTAAACTACTCAGTACCTCGGCCATGGCTGATGCTACCCATCCATTTCCTCTACCCCAAAAATAATGACTTACGCCACCGTGGAAAAATAATCCGTTGGTTTGCTGAAGGCTATCTATATACACCGATAGAAATTTAGCTGCTCGCTCAGCGTAAATGTTTTTACCTGTTGCTCTATATGTCTGTATCTGAAGCATACCTACCATATACATATCATCGATCCAGAAACGAGCCTCATGAGTAAGCCCGTGCGTTTCTAATGTGTCCCACTGGTAATCTGCAAATGTTAGCCCCTGCTTTAAAAAATCCTCTTTACCCGTTACAAGGTAAATTTCCAGTGGGACAATACCAATAACACTTAAATCAACATGAGGTCTTCTACATACTAATATAGATGTGTCATATAGGAGGGGTTCATATCTGGCAATAATTTTTTCTATTAAATCCTTTCTTTGAGTTAATCTGGCATATCTCAATGCTCCTACTGCAGTACCTGCTTCTGAATAGTGAAGACCTCTATTGATATAAATCATATAGTCTCTTTGTAGCAGGTTCTCAACAATTTTTTCTCCTATCAAGACAGGATCATATTTTCCTTCTAGGAATTTTAAATTTTTGGCTAAGGTTATAAGGTTTATACAAATAACCAATAATAATATTGTAACAGGTAATCCAGATTTTTTCATGTTCTCCTCCATAATTTATTATTGTTGCTTATTTTTCAAGTTTTGCAACCGTTTCGACGTGTGGTGTATGAGGAAACATATCAACCGGTTGTATCTCAATAAGTTTATAATTTCCCTCATTAATAAGTAGACTTATATCCCTGGCTTGAGTTGATGGTTTACAAGAAACATATACTATTTTAGGAGGTGAAATTTTTATTATTTCCTTTATGAGTTTTGGTGACATACCTGATCTTGGAGGATCGGTGATCATTACATCCGGCGATGGTATTTCTTTTAATATTTGGCTAAAGAATTTAGAAGGTCTGCTAAGATCAACCTCGAAAAACTCTACATTGTTGATACCGTTATCTTTTGCATTAAGTTTCGCATATTTAATAGAGTCCTGTCTCACCTCAAAACCAAAAACTGATTTTGCTTTATCTGCTATATAGAGTGATATTGTTCCGATTCCAGAGAATAAATCCCAAACAATCTGATTGCCATTTAAATCAGCGTAATTCTTAATCACAGTATATAAATCCTCAACGGTTTCTGAGTTTGTCTGAAAAAATGACAGCGGTGAAATCTTATATTGAAGTCCTGCTATCTTTTCATGGATGTAATCTCTACCAAAAAGAGTATAATATTTTTCAGCATCTACTATTCCAGCTAAACCAGTATAGCAAGAAATAGTAAAACTCTCTAGGTTACTTAGTCCATTTTTAATTGTTTCTACAAATGGCCGAAATATATCAATCCACTTTTCATCTATGGAATTTATTACTAAATTTATCATCACCTCATCTGTCATATAGCCTTTTCTGATTACAAGATGCCTTAAAAGACCTTGATGGGTTTTCTGATTGTAGCATGGAATATTATTTTTTAGAGCAAATTCTCTAAAAGCTTTTAATATGAATTGAGCTTCCTCTGGAGCTATTAGACAATCGTCAATATCAATTGCCTTATAGTAATTGTTTGGCGCTCGTAAGCCAAGAGCAAAATTTAGAGGTTTTTCTTTATCAAAATCGGCAATCCATCTCTTATCTGAAAAAGCAAATTCCATTTTGTTTCTATATCTATATATTTTTTTTGAAGGTATTATATCATTTATCTTGATTCTTTTTATATTTCCGAGCTTGTTAAAAATATCTTCAATCTGCTTTTTTAAAAATTTTTTCTGATATTCGTATTTTATATTTTGATATTTACATCCTCCGCAGTGGTAAAAATACTTGCATTGTGGAGTCTCCTCAATTTCGCTCTGCTGAACTACTTTTAATAATTTTGCTTTACCATAGTCGCTTCTGGTTTTTTTTACTTCAGCAAGGATTTTCTGTCCTGGCACAGAGTTATCAACGAAGATTACATAACCATTGACTTTGGCTAAGCCCAGCCCACCGTATACCAGGTCCTCTATTTTAAGCTCTAATACCTGCCCCTTTTTCACCGGAATCATTTTATTCAAAGTCTGTTTTATCTATTTGCCAGTCGTATAAGTATTTCTTTGCATAATCAAGGTAAATTTTTTCTTTTTTAAAAAGTTCGAATAAATTAGGATCTATATGTCTATCCTTAGCCATAAATTCCATTATCCTCATCACTTCTGACAATTTTTTTGCAGGTTTGTATGGTCTATCTCGAGCAGTAAGTGCTTCAAAAATGTCGGATAGAGCAAGTATTCTTGCCTGAACTGAAAGTTGAGCTTCTTTTAAGCCATTTGGATATCCTGAGCCATCCAACTTTTCATGATGACTGCCAGCTATTTCTGGTACTCGCTTTAGCTTTTTTGGATATGGTAGTTGATTTAGCATTTTTATCGTTACAACCACATGATTATTTATAATTTGACGCTCCTCATCAGTTAGAGTGCCTCGACAAACCAGTAAATTTTTTACCTCATCATCATTTAATAGATTAACCTTTTTATTATCAATTTTTATTTTACGTTTTGCAATCTGTCTAATTTTGTTTTTTAAATCTTCATTTAGAATCTCTCCACCAGTATTACATCTTTCAATTATTTTTAATTCTTCATTAAGACTTTCTATATCAGGTTCTGTTGATATTTTTTTGGCATTTTCTTTCTTATATTCACTCATCAATTTTTTTAAATAAATATCCCTTTTTAAGACCTCATACCTCCAGCGTATTTCATTAATTCTATCATAAATGGTCTCAAGTTTTGTTGCTTTATCAACGACATATTCTGGAATAACAATTTTTCCAATATCATGCATCCATGCAGCAATTCTCAATTCTTTCAACTCATCGTCCGAGAATTTTAACCTGTCAAATGGTGGATAATCAACCTGATTGATTTTATTGGCAATCATCATAGTAAGATCAGCGACTCTCTCGATATGACCAGCAGTATATGGTGATTTCTCGTCAATAGCAGTAGCAATAACCTGTATAAATGATTCAAATAAATTCTCAAGGTCTCGGATTAGTCTTGTATTATTAATTGAAACAGCAGCTTGTGATGCCAGTGATGAGATTAATTCTTCATCATCTTTGGTAAAAGCTCTTACCTGCCCTGTTTCTATATCAATGGCATTTATTAGCTGAAGAACTCCTATAATTTCGTCTTCGTGATCTTTCATCGGGACAACGAGCATTGATTTCGACCTGTAGCCTGTGTTTTTATCAAATGCTCTTGTTCCAGAAAAATCAAATCCATCAACATAATAGACATCTGGAATGTTTACAATTTCACCTGTTAAAGATACATAGCAGGATACCATGGCAAAGTTGGGTTTACCGTTTATATATAAATTTAGTGGTTTCCAGTTTATTGGGTTTCCTGACACTCCTCCCATTTTTATTTTCAGACTATCATTTTGCACGATTTCAAAATTCAGGTGTTTTTTATCATCACTAACCAGATAAAGAGTACCACCATCGGCGCTTGTAAATTTCCTTGCCTGTTCAAGTATCATCTGAAGAAGCTTGGGGAGATTATGTTCGGATGATAAAGCTACTCCAATTTTTGTCAAGGTTTTTACAAGACTCTGTAATCTTTCTAAATTATCTTTTGTCTTATCCATTCGGCTATATAATAAACTTAACTACTATAAAAGATAGTTAATATTATCCTAGGTTACAAAAAGAAAAAGACTCCGCCGAATAGCGGAGTCAAAGATTTCCCAAAATAGATAATACAGGTTAATTTTAGCCTGCTTTTCTTCCTCTGGCCATTTTGGCTCTTGCGATGTCACCATCCTTATCAATAAAATAGAGGTACCCATCTTCTCTTTTTACATTGGCTGTGTAGACTACTTCCGCTCCACCCCCCTTATCTTTTCCACGTGCCATTTTTGATCTTGCGACGTTTCCGTTTTTGTCAACATAGTACAAATAACCTTTTTCTTTTTTAATCCCACATCTTACAACTTTTTCTGCCATAATTTTTTACCTCCTTTTATTTCCTTAACGCTTCCTCTTCATTTTATATAATCTTAAATTACAAAATTGTAAATGTCAAGAAAATCTTTCGTCGATTTATATAAAAAATTAAGGAAAACACTATAATTTTTATTTTGCAAGGCAAATTCTTGGCTATCTATCTTAAAAGAAGCATTTTAATATTAGCTGAGAATCCCCTTGCCTCCATTCTGCAGATATAAACCCCTCCGGGTACTGGTGCGCCAAAATCATCGGTGCCATCCCAATTAACGCTATAATTTCCTGGACTATGATAACCGGATGCAAGAGTTTTTATTTTTTTTCCCAATAAATTGTAAATGGTAAGCTCTATATTACCATATTTAGGTACATAGTAATCAATTCTGGTAGATATGTTAAAAGGATTTGGAGTATTTTGCCTTAAGTTAAAATCATTTGGATTGTAGTCAGATAGGTAGTATTCCATTCTTGTCTTAAAAGTAAAGGGTGATTTATCGCTATTTGACCCCCATGTTATATTCCCGGATTTATCAATTGCTGATACTTTCCAGAAATATTTTTTATTAAATTCAAGGGGAAAGGTTAGCTTGTAAGTGATAGTATTTGAATCAGAATGCTCTACCACTGTTTCTATTAAGTAGGTATTGAAGAGAGAATCATCGCTTAGATAAAATTTATAAAATATATTGTCGAAAGGATCAGGGTCATAGCTTGCTTCCCATTTAAAAGTTGGATCAACATTTGTTGTATCCTGACCTGGCAAAGGGTAAAGGATATTGAAATTTACTGGTGGAGAATCCTTACTATTAACTCCAAATATGATGGTTCTTGACCATACAGATTCATTATTGTCTGGATCAACTGCTTTTATTCGATATGCATATAATTTGTCTTCCTTAAGAGGTCCTATCTGGCATGTATTTTCTCCAGTCTCTGTTTCAATTATATATTTTTTATCTTTCTTTTCCAGACTCCAGTACTGAATTTTATATTTTATTTGCTTAGGGCTTGAGAGTGGATCTGGATCAGTTACAGGGAGCCAGCTTATTATTGGTTTAAGATTATCAACGACCATTGAATCTGAAGGTAAGAATCCTTCTGTCACGGAGTAAGGTGGTTCTTTTATCAAATCCAGAATGAAATAATTTATTTTAGACCATTTTGAGTAGTAGCCTGCTCTATCTATAGATCTAATTCTATAGAACCAAGTGATGTTGTCTTTTAGATTAATAGGGATCCTTAAGAAATTTTCTCCTTCTTTGGTAAATAAGTTTATGGTTGTATCAATGAAATTTGAATCAGTTGATAGTTGTACTTCATATCTTATTGTAGTAGGAATATCAGAGAAATCGGGATCTTTTGCATGATTCCATTTTATTGTTGTGTTTTTTCCCTTTACTATCAAGCCATCCGCAGGGTAAAAGTATCCTTTTGGTTCTTGTGGAGGTTCATTCTGATTGTTATATATAAATCGTGGATAGAAAGTAGGTGACATACTCTTTATTCCGTACCTGTCTACAGCAATTACTCTCCAATAGTAAAGAGAATTTTCATCTAAAAGGGAATTAGCTCCGAGATCAGAAAGGTAAATGCTATATTCTTTTTTCCTTGAGTCTGGGGTATATTCTTTTATCACTTTTGGTGTTAAAAAATTTGGGTCATTATCTATTTCCAAAATATATTTTATCGTATCGAAAGGATCGGGGTCTGTTGTGGCTATCCATGAAAAGAATCCCTTATAGTTTATTTCCGTCAGGTCCGGTGGATATATCTGTAATACCGGACCTATTGGAGGCTCATTAATTTTATTGACCCAGAAATAGTTAGTTTTTGACCAGTAAGATCTAGCATTATGCATATCATATGCCCGTACTTTCCAGTAATATTTTTTATTTTCTAATAAACTGGAACTAAGCTTTATCATTGGAATTTCATCTTTTGTTTTAAGTAGATAAAATTTACCACCACTGAAAGTACTATCCTGGCTTATTATTACTTCATAATGCAATCGCTCTATAACATCGCTATCCATTGAGCTATCCCATCTGAGGATAGGTTTATCTGTATTTACTACAGTATTATCGGGATAGAATCCAGATTCTGGAGCTGATGGAGGATTATTAACACCATCATCAAAAATGAATATCGAGTTATTCCAGTTTGTAATAATTTGTCCTCCCCATCCATCATCTACGCTAATCTGTAGCCTGTATACATTCCCTTCTTTTAATATACCAGTATCTATAATTGAGTATCTAAGTTGAATTTTCTGGACTGAATCATTAATCCATGTTTTAATTGCATTTTTTCCATCAAAATCCTTTATGCTTACTGATCGCGAACATATTATACTATCTTTTCCCCCATTAAATATGAGGATTTTATAGTTAAGAACATCATTGTCTTTATCTTTCTTCTGTAGAAAGGTAATGAAATTCTGTGGAGTTACTGGGCTACCACCAATAGGTGATATTAATTCAGGGTATTCTGGTGGGGTATTGCCTTTATTTACAACAAAGGTTATTGAATTGCTCGAAGCTCTCCTGTTGCCAGTCATATCAATAGCATAACATTTTAAATGGTAGGTAAAATGGTTACGGAGGGAGTCTATATTAATAAAAATGGAGGTATCATTTGTAGTAAATTTTTTGCCCATTACTGTCAGTTCATATCTAAGATAGTTATCTAAGGGTTTCTCTGGATCATTGGACTTTTTCCATTTTAATGTAAAGGATTTACTTACAGTATCCGGTAGGTTATCTATGATTTCGAAAGGAAGAGGTGGATGGTCTACCATGGAGATGAATATTCTTTTTACCGTTGACCAGTTGGAATATTCAACACCATCAAATGCTCTAACTTTGACGAAATAATATGTGTCCTCGCTGAAAATGTTCGGTATTATGATTTCTTCTTTATGGGATGTTATTCTTAACATTGTATCGAATTCAGTAGATACCAAGCCAGTGTCCAGTGAAAAGACAATCTGATACCATATATCTTTGGATTTTATTTCATTATCTCGTGATATTTTCAGAGGTAGTTTGATTAATGGAGAGGATATAATGGTGTCATTTAAGATATTAATATCGGGAGTGGATGGTGGTGTATTTATTCTAAATTGCAGACTACACGGAGCAGAGAATTTTCTTCTGCCAATTTTTACCGATACAGCGAAGAGGTGTTTTTTTCCTTCTTTTAAAAGGTCAGGAACATCTAACTTAAAATTTTCATCCATAATCTGTACCTCTTCATTTTTCCATATCAGAGAGATTTTGCCATCTTCCAGCGTATATAAGAAAAAGCTATAAATATTGCTTTTAACTCTTTCGCTTAGATTCCAGGAAAATGTGGGGCTTTTTGTCTTTATCTGATTGAGGTTGGATTCGTCCACTATAGATAGGTCGTATATAGGATTTCTCTCGGATGTGTGCGTGAAACTGTATAAAAGTAGAGTTAAGATAAATAATATTGCAGACTTATATTTTTTCATTTCTGCTTATGAATCTGTTCATAAAGCCTATCTATTTTTTCTCTTAATTCCTGAACTGTGCCATTGTTTTCGATAACAAAATCCGCCAGTTTTTTTTTCTCTTCGTCAGGCATTTGAAGCTGAGCCCTTTTTATGATGTCGTCTTTGGACAGGTACCCTCTTTTTAAAGCTCTTTTCACCCTTAGGTCAAATCTGGCAACTACCAGAATTATGTAATCAAATTTTTTCTCTAAACCTGCTTCAAAAAGTAGTGGTATATCAGCGACGAATAGTTTGGTTTTATTTATCATCTTTGTTATATGTTTGTCGATTTCCTTAATTACTTCAGGATGTATAATGCTATTTAATATTTCCTGATTTTTTTTATTAGAGAAAGCCACATCTGCCAAAGTTTTCGTGTCAAGAGCACCATTTTTTATTATTTTTATATTAAAAGATTTCTCTATGCTTTTTCTTACTTTATCACTTCTTATTATAATTTCCTTTGCTATTCTATCTGAGTCAAATACATATGCTCCTTTTTCTTGGAATATTTCGCAAACCGTAGTTTTACCCGCTCCAATCCCTCCCGTCACTCCGATTTTTATCATGAATTTAGGCCAAGTGCTTTTACTATATTTTTAAAAACCTCTTCTGGTTTGCATTCAGCATTCACCTCTTTTAGGATACCTATCTTTTTATAAAAATCCACAAGTGCTTCTGTTTGCTCCCTATAGACTTTTAATCTATTTCTAACCGTTTCTAATTTATCATCATCTCTTTGTATTAATCTGGTGCCATCATAATCACAGATTTCATCATTCTTGGGAGGTGTTGTAATAAGGTTATAAACGGTATTACACGTAGGGCAAATTCTTCTGGACGTAAGTCTTGATATTAATATTTCGTCTTTCACATTCATCGATACCACCGCATCAAGCCTGTCTGAGTAGTTTTCCATTAATTTTTCCAGCCCCTGTGCCTGTACAACGGTTCGTGGAAAACCATCGAAGATTATATTCATATCTTTTTTGTTGTTTTTATAAATGATATCTTCTATTAAACTTATAATTATTTCATCTGGCACAAGTTCGCCTTTATCCATGTACATCTTTGCTTTTTCCCCAAGCTCTGTTTTATTCTTAACAGCATCTCTCAAGATGTCACCTGTTGATATTTGCAGGAAATTAAAAGTTTTTACAAGCATTTGTGATTGAGTGCCTTTCCCTGCTCCCGGTGGACCAAGCAGTACGATTTTCATTTCTACCTCCTTTTTAGGTTGTTGTTTACAAGATATGAAAAATAACCAAGAAATTTACCAAATCTGTCTTTTTTATAACAATACCCCTGCTATAGATGCAGTTAGCCATGATGCTATCGCTCCTCCGAACATAGCTTTTAGTGCAACTTTCGATAAGTCAGAACGTCTCCTTGGAGCAAGGGCACCTATGCCGCCGATCTGGATACCAATTGAGGCAAAATTGGCAAATCCACATAGTGCGTAGGTAGCTATTATTATAGCTCTTTCACTTAAAATGCCTGCTGCTTTCAACTGAGCTAAGGATGAATAGGCAACAAATTCGTTTAATGCAATCTTTATCCCAAGTAAGTTTCCAACTTCACGAGCATATTGCCATGGCACACCCATTAAAAAAGCAATTGGGCTGAATATTGCACCAAATAATGTTTTTAAACTACCAGGGAAGATACCTGTGTATTCGCCTTTGATTGGTGAGAATCCAGATGGATTTGTATACTTTATGAATTCCCCATGTAATAATTTCCCATCAATAAGTCTATCGAGAAAGAATAATATATAATCGATAAGACCAATAAGTGCTATAAAGGCAATCAGCATTGCTCCTACATTTGCAGCAAGTTTTAATCCATCTGTAACTCCATGAGATGCTGCATCGAGTAAATTTGTCGCTTTCCCTGTATCCTTTGGTAATTCTACTGAACCGATAGTTTCTGGCTTCTCTATCTCCGGGAATATTATTTTCCCGACCATTAAGGCTGCTGGTGTACTCATAACGCTTGCTGCAATAAGATGAGTTGCGGGGATTCCCATCTTTATATAGCCCGCAAGGACCCCTCCTGCTATCGTAGCAAAACCACCGACCATAACAGTTGAAATTTCAGAGAGTGTCATTTTACCTAGGAAAGGTCTGATAATAAGAGGTGCTTCGACCTGTCCAATAAATATGTTGGCACTGCATGCTAATGTTTCAGCGCCACTGGTTCCCATAGTCCATTGCATGAATTTTGCCAATGCTTTGATTACTCTTTGCATTATACCAAGGTGATATAAAATGGACATAAATGATGCAAAGAAGATAATAACAGGCAATACACTAAATGCAAATTGGTAGCCGAAACCAGGCCAGAAATCCGATTGCGGATAAAAGTACTCTCTCTTGGCTAAATTGCCAAAAAGAAACTCGGCACCATAATCAGAAAGGCTTAAAAATTTTTCAACTTTATGGCTTATAAAAGAGAAAATTTTATCTCCTGTAATGTTGTTATCAATTAACCATATGTACCCATCAATCAGTAATAGTGAAATGAGTTGATTTTGGTACAGATACTTTTTAAAAATTGAATTTAATATTATCAGAAGTGTTATTACCCAGAAGGCAATTCCGGTAATCTTTAGTAAAGTGACAAGAACAAGAGTTATAATAAGAGATGCTAAGAAGATATAATCATTCAACTTTCCTTTGCCCTTGATGATGTCTAGATTTAAAAACAGAAGAATTAATATAATTAGTATTGCCATACTTATAAAAGATATAACCCCTTTCCCAAGTATCATACCTGCGAACAGTAATTGAAGAGATAATCCCCAGAAGACTATTCTGGGGGAGATTCTTTTCTTGTTATTTGAAAGAAGGAAAGCAATTATTAATAATGTTATGATTCCAGGAATCCCCATAAACCTCATTTGGTTTTACCTCCTAACTACCTGATGGCTTAAAAAATGTACTATACTGGGCATCGCAATCTTTGGTTGCTCCTGAATAAATGAGTTCGTCTGATTTCACTATTCTTTGAGTAAAATTTGCTGGATTACCATACCTTACACAGCCTGCCAGTGTCTTGGTTACATATCCAGCTTCATATAACAATTTTTGCATAGGCTCGAGGGGTTCTTCTCGGTAATTCTTGTCAAGTTCTGCCGCTATAACCCTTTTGCCATTACCAGCAAATTTTTTACAAAGCTCAACGTGCACATCATTAAAAAATTGAGCATAGTATATTCCTAAGACTTTAGCATTTCTGGTAAGTTTTAATATATTTTTTACTCTTCCCATTGATTTTGATAATATCCTCTGTTTATTATGTGATACTATATGGTCTTCACTGCATCTTGAACCTATCTTTATTTTGAGAATGGCAACTTTCTTTTTTGTAATAAGAGCTCTACCAGGTTTCCTGATTAATTCATCTGTTTTCCTTAAAGACATGGTACTACATATTACCTCGTTACAGCCATCGGGTTTATTTGAAGGCGATGCTATCTCTTCTACATTATGGTGTTTTGATTTAACCATTTCAGTTTTTTAATTTTCTATTTTTTCAAGTTGCCTTAATAAAGACATCAATTTTGTTTTAAAAAGGTCGATAGCAACGGTATTAAATCCCCCCTCAGGTATGATTATATCAGCATATTTTTTTGTAGGTTCTACAAATTGTTCGTGCATTGGTCTAACAGTTTCCATGTATTGAGCTATTACAGATTCAAGTGTTCTACCTCTTTCTTTTATATCTCTCTTTAAACGTCGAATGAACCTGATATCATCTGCGGTCTCAATATATATTTTAATATCCATCATATCTCTTAATTCTTCATCATAGAGAGCCATAATTCCCTCGAGTACAATAATTCTGTGACCATAAACCTGAATTGTCTCCTTTTTACGTGTGTGAGTTTTATAGTCGTAGATAGGAATATTTACAGGTTTCCCTTCTAATAGTGACTTTATGTGTTCTTTCAGCAATTTAAAATCATAAGCATCGGGATGATCAAAGTTATGTCTGTGCCTCATATCGAGTGGGATATGACTTAAATCATGATAATAGGAATCTAGTTCGATAATGATCACATCATTGGGGTTAAGGTCCTTGACAATATTTTTTGCCATGGATGTCTTACCCGAACCTGTTCCTCCCGCTATACCAATTAAGATAGCTTTTTTCATAGCCTTACCTATTTAATTTGACCTTGTCAAAGGGTTTAGGGAATAGTTCTTTAAGTAAAAATGTTTTTACCAGCCTTTTTTTATCAATGATATATATTTCAATATTGCCACATATATCCCAGATTACCTGCCTGCAGGCACCACATGGGGTGGCACCATTGTCTGAATAAATAGCAATAGCTTTAAAATTTCTTTCACCGTTTACTACTGCATTAGCAATTGCATTACGCTCTGCACATATGCTTAGTCCATAGGAGCTTGATTCGAGGTTACATCCTATATAAATCTTCCCGCTTTCTGCAAGGAGAGCTGCACCTACTCTATAATTAGAATATGTTGCCAAAGCGTTATTATAAGCCTTTTTGGCTGCTTCTATCAATGATATCGATTCATCTCTTTCCATATCCTTTTCCTTTCATATGGATCGAATAAAAGTAGTAAAAATATACCCATTAAAAAGCCGCTTATATGGGCAAACCAGGCGACACCTCCTTCCTGCTGAAAGCTTAATGAGCCTAACCCATTTGTAAGCTGAATAAAAAACCAGAATCCGAGTACATAGACGGCGGGGATAGAGATAATTTCTATAAAAAATATTAGAAAAATTAAAACCTTTACCCTTGCACGTGGATATTTTATCAGATAAGCTCCAAGAATACCAGAAATGGCACCACTTGCACCTATGATAGGAACGTCAGATACAGGATTTATAATTGATTGTACGAGAGAAGCGAAGATGCCACATGATAGATAAAAAATTATAAATTTTGAATGTCCAAGTGTCCCTTCTATATTGTCTCCAAATATCCACAGGTAAAGTAGATTTCCTGCAATGTGAGCAAAACCACCGTGTATAAATAGTGATGTGAAAATTGTATGAATTTTTAAAAGGAAGTTATAACTGAATAATTGAGATGGGACCAAGCCAAAAGAGTAGAACCAATCTATTATAAATTCTTGTGGTATAGTAAGCTGGTATATAAAGATTACAGTATTTATTATAATGATAGAATAGGTTATGTATGGTTTGCGTAATCGTATATTAGTGTCACCGATTGGTATAAACATTACTGCCCTATAATTTTAAATGGAATTGTTGATGTCAAGCTATTTCCACATTTATCTACCAGTATAACTTTTATCTCATGTTCACCTATATTGAGATTTTTCTCAAGTCTGTATCGAAGGTATTTTAATACACCGTTCAATTCAGGAATTACCTGTTGATTATCAATATACATTTTAAGCATGCTATCATCTGCAATTCCTGATAGATTATCGTCGAAGTAAATTTTAATCTCTTTTAGCTCTCCAGATTTGTACTTCCCGTTTTTGTAAGGTATACTGTTAATAATATATGGTGGATCTAAATCTTCTGCGATAGCAAATAATCCGAATTTATCATATTCAGCATAAAATTTAACTCCCGATGTATCAAAGTAGGTCTGTAAAAATTTTGGTTTATTTTTTATATAGTAAATTGCTACCTTCCCCGGGTGAAGATATTTACTTTCTTTATCAAAATATTCCAATCTAATATTTTTATTTAGGAATGCATAAGTTGGATAGATCGTATATGCATCCCAATTATTATATACACTTTTATTTATCCAGCAAGTTAATGTATCAAAGACCGATTTCTTTTCAAATACTACTGAAAAAAGACTGTCACTGGATTTAATTATTCCCGCGGTATCTGGAGAAATAATATGCATGTCTATTTTGCCACGATAAACCAATTCTTCCTTTTTTCCGCTTCTAATTTCGATGGCACAAGCTTTATCTAAAAGTTTTTTTCCGGGGATTAAAATATTGTATTCAGTAGGGCTGACCTGAGTAAATGGAAGTGCAACTAGCTCATCGTCGACCTGTAGATAGAATTGTTTATTCTCAAGCATCGGGCTTCTTAAATTTAATTTGAAGAATAGCATATCTATCGTTTGATCAACAAATAGTTTTAATTCCACATCATTGTTGGCATCATATAGATAGTCACCAGATTTGATAAATAGTGGTTTATAATATGTACTATCATTTGCGCCCCAGATTTTTAAAAAATATGGATTTCTAATATTTTTTATATAAACTGTGCTTACTGTATCTGAGATGACTGAACTGAGTCTCTCAACCTCGTACTCTTTTACTCCATATCGGTTTACCCATTGGAATTTGATATCATTCAAAGAAATTCTATTTGTCTTAATTGTTAGGGCAAGCGTATCATTTGTTACTTTTATAATGTCCATTTCTAATTCTTTCAAAGCAACTGATACTATAGTAAACTTTAATGTAGATTTATTCATGTTATAGTCGTATACATTGATTTTGCATTGGTGTAAACCATGTTGAAGATTAAATCTGCCGTCACTATTTCCTGAATAAATTGGGATATTCATTTCTGGATAAGATTTATACAGTCTGTGATAAAAATTATTATCCTCATTAATCATCCGAAGGTCTCTGTCAAGTTCAACAAATTTAGTCCAGTTAAAGGAAATAGTATCGTATTTGACCTGAAAATATAGTGAATCATCGATGTTTACTTGTATCATGTAGGGTGAATATTTGTTTCGTACTCCTCTTCTTGTGTCATAAGTCAATAACTCCATGCAGAAAGGACCTGATATATAAACTGGAGATTCTATTTTCCATATATTTTTGTTAATATAAAAAGCCTCTCTACTTACAGGGTCCGGTAGACCAAAGATTCTTGAGTTTTTTTCAGCAGGTAGAAATAGTACCTCTTTTATTGTTGGTATTGTTTTATCGTTAATTTTATGTATGTAATGTAACGGATTAATAGGATTATTATCAGGGTCTCTAATTTCAAAGTGCAGGTGTGGACCTCCGGTACCGCTTTCACCTGTATAAGCGATTATTTCACCTCGCTTTACAGGGATTTCCTGTCCAGTAAGATCAATAGTTACTGTGTATCTAGCTATTCTTTCCTGATTCCTTTTAACAATCGATTCAAACTTGTCAGCGAATCTATCTAGATGAGCATATACTGCAATCTTATTATCTTTTAATCGATGATACAGTACTTTGCCATAGCCATAAGGCGAAGTCTTTATAATGAAAATATAACCGTCATCGATTGCATAAACGGGGTAACCTAACCTCTGGTTTGTTTTTATGTCTATTCCAGTATGGAAATGTCCAGGTCTATATTCACCGAAGGTGGAACTCAAAAAATATCCAGCGTTTGTTGGCCACAGATAATTCTGTGAGTATATAATAACCTTAAGCAGTGTAAAGGAAATTATTAAAATTCTTTTCATATATTGCTCGGATCTATGGGTCAAAAACTATGGTAATTTATATAACTCTGTTCTATTTCTACCATTATTTTTTGCCATATAAAGGGCTTTGTCTGCGGCATCTACTAATTCCTTTGGTTCTTTCATTCTTTCAGGATCAAATTCGGCTACCCCTAAGGACACAGTTATTCTTATTTTTTCACTATTTTTACTTATAACGCTATTTTTGATCAGATCGCGGATTTTTTCAGCCACTTTATATGCATCATCTAATCCGGTTTCGGGTAATAATACAACAAACTCTTCACCACCATATCTTGCCGGTATATCGTGTATTCTTAGATGTTTTTTAAGTATTGACCCTATCATTTTCAATATTTCATCGCCAATCAGATGACCATATGTATCATTGACCTTTTTAAAATGGTCAATATCAAACATTATACAGCTGAGCTTTGTCATGTACCTTAATGCTCTTGAAACTTCCTGTCTTAATTCATAATCGAAATTTCTTCTATTGCTTATACCGGTTAAGGGATCGGTTATCGATAGTGATTCAAGAAGTTTATTTGCTTCTTCAAGGGCATGTGTTCTCTCCTTTACCTTTTTTTCAAGCTCCTTATTCATTTCTTCAAGTTTTTTTCTGGTGGATTTTAACTCCTCCACGGCGACTTTTAAGTACTGTTCCCTTGATTGAAATTTTTTTAAAAGATTATCAAGAGATATAGCCATTTGCCTTATATAGGGTGGGTTTGTTACCCGCATATAATCTTCTAAATTAATATCTTCCCGACCTTGAGAGGCTTTTGATACAATTTCTGAAAATTCCTTTAAAATTTCTTCTATTTTTTTTGACACATTATTCCTCTTTCTTTTTATGCTTTTTAACAAGAGGTACAAATCTTACAGGTAGTAGAGTTTCTTTTAATAATCCTTTTGATGTTTTCTTTATTTTAATTAGGTCTTGCGAACAGAATCTCGGACCTACTGGGATTATCATTATACCATTATCAGCAAGCTGCTCTATCAGAGGTTCAGGAATTTCATTGCTGGCTGCCGTTACAATAATTCTATCATAGGGAGCATATTCTTTCCATCCTTCTCTTCCATTCCCTGTTTTAAACTTTATATTTTTATATCCTAAATCATCAAGGATTTTCATAGCTCTTTTTTGCAATTCTTTAATTATTTCTACTGAATAGACTTCTTTAGCTATCTCTGCAAGGATCGTGGTTTGATATCCTGAGCCAGTTCCTATTTCTAGAACCTTAGATTCACTGTTTAACTCTAGGGACTGAGTCATAAAGGCAACAACATAAGGTTGTGAAATTGTTTGGCCATAGCCGATAGGTAGCGGCTGATCACTATAGGCTAAATACCGATACTCTTCGGGTACGAATAATGCGCGGGGGACTTTTTTCATAGCGTCGATTACATTTGTATTATAGATGCCTCTAGCTACAATCTGTTCATCAACCATTTCTTCGGGTGATTTTGGTGAGTCAATAAGATCGATCATCCTATATCACAGTGTTGTCAGGTATTGTAGTATTTTTGGGCACTACGATTATACCATCTACTACTGAATAAGTTTTGTTATCAGAGTATTCGATTTTTTCTTTATTTATTAATTTTACGTTATTTCCAATACGAGCATTTTTATCTATAATGGCATTTTCAATTATACAGTTGTTTCCAATGCCAATTGGTATAGATCCATCGAGTGGAGATTGCTCATAGTAGTCAGCTCCCATTATAATAGTCCTGTTAATTGAACAATTATCTCTTATAATTGATCTTAATCCTATAACGGAATTTTTTATTATACATTTGCTTATATAGCATCCATCTGCGATTAATACATTTTCAAAGTGACAATTCTGAATTCTTGAACCGGGAAGAGACCTTTGTCTTGTATATATCGGATATTTCTGATCATAGAATGAGAAAGGAGGATTCAAAGAGGCTAATTCAAGATTTGCATCAAAGAAAGATTTAATAGTCCCTATATCCCTCCAGTAACCCTCAAATCGGTATGCAAAGACAGAGTATTTTTTAATAGCAGATGGAATAATGTGTTTACCAAAATCTTCTGCATCTGATGTTTTTAAAATTTTCAATAAGATATTACGAGAGAAGATATAAATTCCCATTGATGCAAGATAGCTCTTTTCTGTGTTATTGGTTAGGCTTTTTATTTCATCGAGTAGAGCTTCGTCTTGAGGCTTTTCATAGAAGTTTATCACTTTGTCATTTTCATCAACCTGTACTATTCCAAAGGATTTTGCTTCCTTTCTGGTAACTGGACTTACGGATATTGTTATATCGGAATTTTTATTAATGTGAGTATTAAGAAAACTAGCATAGTCCATCCTATAAAGATGGTCACCTGATAGAATTATTATGTACTCAGCTCCAACATCCTCAATGAACGACAGATTTTGCCTGACGGCATCGGCTGTGCCCTGGTACCAGTTGGTATTGTCAATAGTTTGTTGAGCAGCAAGAATATCAACAAATCCTTTGGAGAATTGACCTAACTGGAAAGTATCATATATATGTCTATGGAGACTGTGTGTATTAAATTGTGTTAGAATAAATATTTTATCGATGCCACTATTAAGACAGTTACTCACTGCAATGTCAATTATTCTGAATTTACCTGCTATTGGGACAGCTGGTTTTGCCCTATATTTTGTCAGGGGGTACAGTCGTGTCCCTTTACCTCCACCAAGGATTATAGCGAGCACATTATCAAGTTCTTTTGCCATTTTTAACCTAAGATTTTATAACAAATATATGTTATAAAAAATCCAAGTACCAGACCTGCCATAACCTGTGGTGGAGAGTGAGCTTTCATTCTGATACGAGATAGGATCAATACAGGGAATGTTAAAATTAATATGAGGAAATATTTATTTACTACGATGGCAAGTGCGGATACGCTACCACCAAGTGTTGTGCCATGAATGCTTATTTTCCACCATTTGTTGATAATTGCAACTAATATGGATGTTATAATACAGGCGAATAGTAATATCAGAATATTTTTATCAGCATTTAAAAAGTATAGGCTTATTAATGTAACGCAGTATACTGAAAGATTAACGAAAAAAAGCCCATATCTATCTTCCTTAACAGGGATATCTATACTTCTTGTCTTGCCTTTTCTCAATAGATAAAAAACATATATAGTTGGTATTGCAAAAAGGAATGTAGCAATTACTGCGTAATTAATAACAAATTCTATAATGTCGTTTGAACTTTTAAAAACTATGATGAAAAAGGTAACAGGACCAAGTATAATCGGATGCAATATCATTGATACTATTGCTGTTATAGGCGAATTTTCCAATGTTTCCCAATAAGATTTCATCGTTTTAAATCTTTATCAAACTTCCTGTAAAACTTATTATCATTAATATTTGCATGATAAAAACAAGGAACATGCGAAACCTAAGGATTGAAAAGACAGTTTTTAAAGACTTCGCCAGGCCGATAGATTTACCCTCTATTATATTGATCTGGCACCTTCTAAAGATTATCAATAATGCTACGATTGTAATTAGTGAAATTGTACAAAATGGGTATATAGGGTTATATGAATATATTGCTGAAGAAATCCATACTGATAACCAGATGGTAACCCATAATGTTTGTATTAGGCGATTGGTTGCCATATTCTTGATAAATTTTCTACCCCATTCATCTTCTTTTGTTATTGTAATTATATAGGATACATCGTAGGATAGTAACACTGTTAAGAAATACGATAGTATGCCCCATCCAATTAACAGAGAATAAAATATCCCTCTCGAGCTAGTTACAGTAATCACTTCTCCTTTTAATGTCCACCTCAATGGAGTGATTGATGGTGTTGAATTCATATTGTATGTGACATTGCCTATTGATAGTAGGATAAAAATTATGCTAAAATATTCATAAAATCGGTTTTCAAATATGTAGCTCATTCTTGTTTCTGGCTTTATTTCACCAGCCTCAGGAAATCTGCGTTTTAAATACTCTGTTGTTTTGATATCAAGGTATAGGAGAGTCAAGCAGGTAACGAGAGTATAGAAAACTAGTGAGAAGGTGACATTTATTAAGAAATTAAGCAAGAGCGATAAGGCTATGGCAGTACCAGCAATCACAACCTCATAAATTCTAAAATAGTTTATAAGTCGATTTAATTGTGTGTCTGCCCTGTTAAGCCTTGAAAAATCAAATCCCAGAATCCCTTTTTTATGATAAAATACCAGGAAATCGTGCAATACAATTGCTATTATTAATGTTATAGCTGTAGTTATATTCCTGCTTAAAAGCAAATCAGTTTCCACTAATGGTATTTTAATATATAATATTTTTATTTTCCAGCTAAATAAAAATTTAGTAGCGCCACGGGGGATCGAACCCCGGTTACCACATTGAAAGCGTGGTGTCCTAACCACTAGACGATGGCGCCATATCTTCTGTCAATGGGTGAGTGATGGGACTCGAACCCACGACCAACAGGGCCACAACCTGTCGCTCTACCACCTGAGCTACACTCACCATCTTTATAAAGCATGCAAATTTATAAAATTAGTTTATGGATTTCAAATGTTAAAATTGAGATATTTTTTATACAATTCATACACATGGTATATAGTTGATAAGGTTAGGAGAATTGATAGGGATAAGAAAGATTAAAAGAATAACATATGAAGGCATTTGAGAGAGATGAAGAAAAGGTTGAAATTATTTGAGTTAATATAGGATAGATACAAAAGAATTATCCCGTAGGGATCTCTATTAGACTACATTTCATCATTTCCCGATTATATATAAAGTAAGGGATGTCATAACTGGTTTAGCTTTTGTAAGTTTCGCTATTGAAAATATCTCAACGAATGCTTCTAGTTTTGCAAAAGTTATATTATAATACTTCCAATGTTGCGGAGTAAACCTAAGAGAGGTTACAGTACAAATTAATAGATGTTACACCACTAAAGATAGCTTATGATGCAGGTGATAATAACAAAATTAATTATAATAGACTCTTTTAATGCAACTTGTAAAACCTGATCTTTTCTGATCAGATTATTGTTAAATAAAGTTTATAATATGTTCTTGAATTAGACAGGTAAAAAAATGTTGAAATTCTGTTTTATTTTTTTTAAATATAACACAAGTGATGGTAGCTTCAGGGATGCGCGGCAATAAAATGTTGTATCTAAAAAGAAAATGAAAAAATATGGAATTGAGAGTCTAAGTATTTGTAATTAGTATCGACAGTGGTCTATTAGGGCTCTAGGCTATAACTGAAAACGTGAAACAGTGAGGTTTGGTATGCTTCCCTTTTTAGCGAGAGGGAGAAATGGTTTTCTGTATGGAAGTGCTTTTGCAATGCCTGTGGTTTTGATTTCGCTTGCGGTCATTTCTATTTGTATATATGTGTTGATTTCTATAATAAATATGCACAATAAATTGGTTGTAGATAAGTTGCAGCGAAGGAAGCTGGAATATATAGCTTCCGGAGGATTGTTTAAGGTTTTGTGGCTTATCCGAAGTAGTAAAATAAACCTGCCGATGAAAGAGGAGGAGTATATTATAATTCCTGAAACATGTAGAGTAATAATTAGAAGAAGAGGGGTTTTCTGGGAAATCTATTCTAGGGCAACTCTTGGTAACAGATCGGTAGAAATGAAGCGGCTCTTGGGGTTTCCATCGTTTGACCTATTTCCCAATGCTTTGCAAGTTTGTGGGGAAATTCCTGTTTTTGTTTTTTCAAGCAATGTCTACATTGATGGTAATATTTGCCTCGATGCAGTCGACGTTCATTATTATCCACTGAGAATTGAGAGAATTAAATTTTATACTGGAAAACTGGTATGTGATACAACCGTGAAATTGCCAGCTGTAAATAAAAGTTTGTTAGACTCTATTTACAGACTCTATGATGAAAATATAGATTATCTATCTCCGGAATTTGTTGTATTGGAGAGTAAGGTCTTTTCGCCCTCCGAGTTGAAGAAGTTTAAATATATTTATCTGGATGGGGATGTGGAGATAAGATCAGTTTATAATGATACTTTGTTAGAAGGACCAGGAAAAATAGTTGTTAATGGTATGCTTACATTTGCCAATAAGGTTAAGGTCAGAAATAATTGGGAGATTACTTCATCGGGGGATATCTTTGTTAAGGATAGTAGTGAGTTAACTAGTTGCATTGTATTTAGTAAGGCCGGAATATACTTCAGTGGTAATTCCAGAGGATTAGGGCAGTTTATTTCTGAGAAACAAATAACTTCGACTGATAATTCTAAACTGATATTTCCGACATTTTTCCTGGTTCAGAGCAACGATAAAAAAAGCTTTAGCGAACCAGAGATATCTATCCAGTCCAATTCTGACTACTCAGGAATTCTGTTTGTTTATAAACCTGAGGATAGAAGTTTTCATAAAAATCAGCTTAGCGGGTATGGGAGAATATATGTTAACTCCGCTCAAAGTGTTAAAGGAGGTATCTTTTGCGAGGGGATAGTAGAACTATACAGCAATGTAGTTGGGTTCGTTTCATGTAAGAGAATTGATAAAAGGGTTGGATATACATTGTGGAAGAATTATGTGCAAAATGTGCAGATATGTCGGTATGATTTGAATCCCCGAATAGCTTTGCCGGTTTGTTTTGGTGATTTCACAAAACTTGCTCTTTTCAGGGAATAGAGAATGGGGTGTAAAGAAAAATACTCCTGTTTGGGGGGGTATACGATTATAGAAGTTCTTATGGCGCTGGTTGTTTTAGCTGGCTGTATGTTTGTTGTATTTAGATTTTTTCAAGTGATAGATTCTCCTGGTATGTGGAAAGATGAGATGATGTTGAGGATAATTGACAATACTATTTATGATGCTATAAAGGATGAGAGAGATTATCTATGTGAGGAAATAAGCAGAGGTAAATGGACTGTCAGAGTAAAAAAGAAAACTACTGACAATCTGTCTTCTATTCGAATTGAAATTTTCTATAGAGACTACAGGAAACCGTTCTTTAAGATGAGAACGTATAGTATTAAAGATTATGCTGTTTCGTGTGGTTTGAGGGGGGAGAATGTTGCTTGCAAAGAATAAGTGTGAGGGCGGTTTTTCTCTAGTAGAGGTTATCGTTGCTATGGGGTTATCCTTGATAGTGTTTTATTTTGTTTTGAAGTTTATTTCATTCAATACAAAATATATAGGAAAATGGTTGAAAAAAAGAGATCTGGAAGAGAAAGTTGCGTTCATTTATAGTTTGGTGTGGAGTGACTTGCAAACAAGGGGGGTGGAATTTATTATTGACTCACTCGCTGTACGAATAGGTGGAGTCGATAAAGTTTCTACCTATTTTGTCGAGGACGGGGGTCTTATTAGGAACAATTATGTGATTAATAAAGGACTTAAAGTGGAGAGTTTTTTTATCGTGTCCACTTTTAAAGATTTATTGAGAGATTCTTTGTTCTCCTTTGTACTGGCAAAAAGTAATATAGACAGTGTGTATAAGAAAATGAACAACTATCTTGGTCTTATGAGTGTAAGACTCGTTTTGGTATTAAGTGGGGTTGATTCATCTGACACTTTGGTGATATCAAAAGACTTTAGCCATAATTTACTTAATCACTTACATAAAGAGTTTAGAGTTTTTAAACTAAGAGATAAGGTAATGGGAAATTGAAAATTCTGACAAAAATGAAGGACTTGCTCAAGGTTTTAAGATTGAAGTTGTTACCAAGGAAGAGAATCGATGTTTACTTGTTTATTAAGCAATTGTCAATTTTAACAAATGCAAATATCAGTTTGTATAAGGGGTTGAATGTCATTTATAATAACCGGTCAAGTTCATACTCAAAGGCTTTTTTAAAGACTATTAGGGACGTTATCGAAGATGTTCGATTGGGATGTAGTTTTAATGAGGCGATACAGAAATATCCTCATTATTTTGATCCGCTATTTGTAACGTTGATAAAAGTCGGAGAGGAAGCTGGAAATCTACCGAAGGTATTACAGGAACTGACTAATTACATAAACAGGAGAATCCGGTACACTCGAAAGATTAAATCGGCATTGAGTTATCCAACAATTGTTTTATCTATTTCTTTGTTAACAATTACGGTGCTTGTGTTTTTCTTGTTACCCGGTCTTACATCTATGTTTTCGGGCTGGGGAAAGGAATTGCCAGGGTTAACCAGGGCTTTGATGTCAATTAGTAATTATTCAATAAATTATAGTGGGGTTATTGTAGCTGTATTAGTTTTACTCACCTTTGTAGGTTTACATCTATTTAAGAATAAGCTTGTACAAAAAAAACTGTTATTAGCGTTACCGAAAATACCAGTTGTAGGTGATTTGATTATAAAGTCCCAGCTACAAATTTATGCCAGTATGATAGCGACATTGCTGGAGAATGAGGTACCAATGTTGTCGACTCTGAAAATATGTAGAAATGTCAGCAAAAATGTTTTAGCCCGGGGATATTTTGAAGTGGTAGTTGAAAGCTTCGCGGGTGGGAAAAGTTTGTCGGAATCTATGCGGCTACCCGGGCTGATACCCGACGAAATCATTCACGTTATCTCTACAGGCGAGGAGTCGGCGGAATTAGCCTTTGTATTCCGGAGAATAGACCTGAATTATAGCGAGGAGGTAGAAGCTTTTCTTGAAGGTTTAACATCGATAATAGAGCCTGTTATCATTGTTTTTTTAGCTCTAATTGTTGGGTTTATATTGATTGCGGTGTATTTACCCATTTTTGAAATGTCAACGAGTATTACATTCTGATAACTAAAAAAATTCTTAACCGTAGGGAGGGGGTTATGCGTAGAAAATTGAAGGGACTAAAGAAGAAATTTGAGAGGGGTTTTACCTTAACAGAGATGCTTGTTGTGTTAATAATAATTGGAGTTTTGGTTTTGTTGGCTGTTCCAAGATTTACGGCAGTTGTCAAGCGAGCTAAGATGACAGAGGCAAAGTTAATGCTGAAACAGGTTTATACTCTGGAAGAGGCGTATTTTACGGAGTTTGACAAATATAGTAAAAACCTTGGTGAAATAGGTTTTGAGCAGGAAAGGTTAGTGACAGAAGGAGGAGAAGCTAGGTATAGAATAATGATTGAGTCCGCTACGGATACTTCTTTTGTTGCTAAAGCGATTTCAGTGGTTGATTACGATAAGGATGGTCAATTCAATGTCTGGAGGATAGACCATCGGAAGAGGTTGGTAGAAGAATTGCCAGACTGAGAATTGATTGAGGAAAAAGGTAGCAGAGAAAGGTGGATGAGAATTTAATTAGAGATTTAGTTATCAGATATAATCTTCTTCCAGTTGGGAGGAGGGATAATTGTTTTTTGTTTGCGGCGGAAAACACTGATGATACTGAGCTAAGACGAGGTATTGAATTTATTCTTGGGACGAAAGTTGAGTTTGTCTACAGGACGAAGGAAGAAATTGAAAAGGGACTAAAGAGACTATATGGTGATGATAGACTTTATGGAGTTGTTGGGGTTAGTATTGAGGATGAGCACATAGAAGATAAGATGCCAACTGAAATAGTGTCTGAGTTATTGTTTAAAGCAGTTAGGTTACGGGCAAGTGATATTCATTTTGAATCGTCTCTATATGGGTTAAAGACTCGTTTCAGGATAGATGGATTACTTCAGAAAGGTCCAGTAATATCTAATGAATTGAGGAATGCGATTGTGAATCATATAAAAATTCTTGCAGATCTTGATATATCAGAAAAACGTCGACCACAGGATGGAAAATTTAACTTTACTTATGAGGGTAGGAAAATAGATGTTAGGGTGTCTACTGTACCTTCTGTTCACGGAGAAAAAGTAGTATTAAGATTATTGGACAAAAAAAGCTTAAACTTATCATTAAGTAGTCTTGGATTTTTAAAGGAACAGGAGGAATTATTTAAAAAATATTTGAATTTGAGACAGGGTATTATACTGGTAACGGGTCCCACAGGTTCAGGAAAAACAACCACTCTATATGCTGTGTTGAATTATTTGAATAGGGAGGAGGTTAATATAATGACCGTTGAAGATCCGGTAGAATATGAGTTGGATGGGCTGAACCAAACACAGGTGCACCCACAAATTGGATATACTTTTGCAAATGCTCTCAGGTCTTTTCTCAGACAAGATCCCGATATTATTCTCGTTGGTGAGATACGTGACGTTGAGACTGCTAAGATGGCCATAAGAGCAAGTCTTACCGGACATCTGGTTTTTAGTACATTACATACAAATAGCACTGTGGATACAATTGCAAGGCTGATAGATATGGATGTGCCATCTTATTTACTTGCTGCAACTTTGAAACTTATAGTCGCTCAGAGACTTATTCGGAAGATATGTCCAATTTGTAAAAACGGAAAAGAAGCAAAAAAATGTTCAAAGTGTAGCGGTACAGGATATTATGGCAGGGTTGGTATTTTTGAGATGTTGCCCATAACATACGACGTGCAGGAAGCAATAAAGAAGCAGTTACCGAAGAAGGAAGTCTACGAAATAATAAAGGATATGGGTATTTTCACATTTGAAAAGGTTATAGAATATTATATAAAAAATGGAATAACGACAAGAAGTGAGGTTGACCGTGTATTTTCTGAGGATTTATAAGATCGTTACAGTATCTTTAATATACGCCGTTTTAGTTGGACAGACTTCCCCGGATGCAGCGAATGTTGTGGTAAGTGAAAAGGTCTCTGAAAGTATAAGAAGGTTGGAGGCTCCTGATTCTAAGTGGTACTCGAGTATTGAGAGAGTGAATTTTAATGATGTTAGTATAAGAGATATATTGCAGTCTATCGCTGTGCAAAATAATTTAAATGTAATAGTTGATAATAGTGTAAAGGAGAAAATAGGTCTGAATCTAAACAATGTTACTGTATGGGAACTTATTACCTATCTTAGTGATGAATACAATTTAAGTCTCGAGTGGAAGGGAAATATTCTGGTTGTGAAAAAAAAGGCTGCTGAGGGAGAAGAGACGAAAAAAGAGCCTGACAACAGAAAGTTTAGCCTGAGCTTTCATGATTCGCTTTTAAGTATATATGCAAAAGATTACCCTTTAAGGGAAGCGATGGAGAAACTTTCCGAAGAATTGAATATTAATATTCTGGTTGATCAGGAGCTTGAGAAAAGAGTATCGGGAAGGTTGACTGGGTTGCCACCAGGAGTCTGTTTAAGGAATTTCCTTGAACATAATGGGCTGGGTATGATGAAGAAGGACGGCATAATATACGTTTTCGAGTCATTTCCACTTGTTGAAGGAAAGAAGGCCTATCGGTACAAGCAGTGGATTAATGTATCCGATGATGACAAGATATCCTTAAACATTGTAGATTGTCCTGTCGACTATGTTATTGATGAAATAGCAAAACGTACTGGGATCCCTATGATAAAGTACAGCAAGACTGATAAAAGTGTGACAGCTAAAATTGATAATTTGCCAATAGGCAAAACCCTTGAGATTCTGCTTAGGAATACTCCTCTTACTTATAAGTATGAAAACGGGACATATTTTATTGGGGATAGAAGGCTGAAGGGGATGGTAACGAACGAACTTATCAAACTCAAACATATAAAATCGGATGGGGTAATTGAATTACTTCCGCAGCCCATAAAAGAAAATGCTGAAATAAAAGAGGTTAAGGAGCTGAATGGAATAATGATAATTGCAACGAAGGATGTTATCGAAGATGCGAGGGAGTTTATGCGTCAGATAGATCATATAACGCCCCAGATATTGCTTGAAGCTGTTGTTGTGGATTATACTATCTCGGACATTGAGGAGTTTCGACTGAAATTTGGGTTGGACAAAGCTAAAGAGACATCTTCGGTAGATTTGTTTCCTTTTTTGGCAGGAACCATAACAAAAAAAGATTTGGAAAAAAGAGCACTTCCTTCTACTGGTCCATTTGGTTTTATTAGTAAGAACATAGGTGTGCTACCAATTGATTTTTATGTACAACTTAAAGCGATGGAAGAAGAAGGTTATGCTAAAATCTTGTCAAAGCCTCATATAGCAACTTTAAATGGGCATAAAGCGAGCATTTCTATAGCTACTACTCAATATTACATATTTGAGTCAGAAGTAATTATCCCTACAACGTCGCAGCCGACTACTCAGAAAACCCAGCGATTTGAGAAAATTACAGCTGAAATAAAGCTTGAGATAACGCCATGGATTAGCGCTGATGGTGATGTAACAGTTGATATACATCCTGAATTCAGTACTCCTATTGGCCAATTTAATCCGGAAATCCCCCCGACTATAAACTCAAGAATTCTTAAATCAACGGTAAGGTTAAAAGATGGGGAAACGATTGTGTTGGGGGGACTAATACAGGATTCTCAGAATGAGTCTAAATCAAAGTTTCCTTTTCTTGGAGATGTACCTATTTTGGGAGCTCTATTTAGAGGCTGGGGTATTAACAATCGGAATTCGGAACTTGTAGTTTATATAACGCCACACATAAATCAAGAACCGGTGAGTCTCGATTCTCTCATAGAGGGGGGTTACAGGAGAAAGTAAGTCTATGGTAGCTAAGCTCAGGAGTTCATTGGGTAGATTACCAACAAGGTGGCATTTCCTGGTATTGAACTATAAAAATGGGGAAGTAAAGGTTCAGTTGATTAGGGAGGGCTTGTTGTTTTCAAAGAAAGTTATTTTTGATAGTACGGTGGACAGCAGAGAGTTAAAGGCTTTCCTTAACAATCTGTGTAAAGTCGACCGTTCAATAGATCTCGACAACATGGAGGTAATAGTCTTTATAGATTATCCTCTATCAATGTATCGGCAGATAAAAATCCCTTCGCACGTAACAGATGGTAGACTTAGTGAAGTGATAGAAAGGAAGATAAGGCAAAGTGTAATGGGTTTGCCTCAAGAGGAGGAGCTTAGTGTTGCTTATTCAAAAGTGAAAGATAGCCCGGGTTTTTCGGTTTTCGAGGTATCCGTAGTTAAGGGAAAAATAATGAAAGAGCTAATTGAGAGTTTGGGCGAATATAGGCGGAGAGTTTCTCTTATAACATCAGCAAACCTGGCAGAGGCTCCTGAAGCTAATGATAAAAGTATGGGAAATGATGAAAGCATTGATATGTCGTGCTGCTTGAGCAGGCACATGAGGAGATTCTGGAGGTTTAACCATGTGGATAAAGCAACAAGAGAGGATGTGCCAAAGAGAAGGAGTGCAGTTATTTTGGCCAGGCTTACCGTATTGTGGCTGGGGGTAATGGCGATTATATTCCTGTGTAGTTCTGGCATTGGATGGATGTTTTCATATAGTAATCGGAAACTGGTAGAAAAGTTGTCTAACAGTAAAAGGTCTATCTCGATGTATATGAATTTACTGGGCAAGAGAGATTCCCTGGTAAGGGAGGTTGAGAAATATAGCCATGTATCTCGATTGAGAAGCTCTAACTCATGGATAATATATCAACTGGAGAAAACTTTGCCTGCTTCTATATATCTGAGTAAGATAATGATTGAAAGTAAGGACAGCACAGGGAGTAGAGTTGAAATGTCTGGAGTTGTGGAAGAAGAGAAAGACCTGTTCAGAACTATGGAGGAGCTTGGTAACATGGAGTTCATTAGGGACCTGGAACTGAAACGGTTGACTAAAAAGGGCCAGGGGCAAAGTCAATTTGAGCTTGAAATGTATATAGAGTAGGTGTATATAATGAGGTTATCCAGGATACACCTTGCAATATTATTGTTTGAAGTTGTTGTGTTTATATGGATTGCAAGCCTTTCGTTGAGTTTAGTGGCAAAGAAATACAAAGTGTATAGATCGAATAGAGAGAAGTTGCTGAAATACAATAGCAGTTCAATTGATTTGAAAGGCCTGGAAGGAGAGATAGATTCGTTGAAGGCTTTCCTGAGAAAAACGAGAAGGATTGTTTCGGAGAAAACAGGTCAGGGGGCTATATTATCGAGAATACAACTCATTGCTGAGAGATCTAACATAAAATACATAGACCATATAAGACCACTGGGGGAGTATGTGAATGGCGATATGATATTGAGTCTTTTCGAGTTAAGTTTCAAAGGTCCGTATGGTTCTGTGATGAAGCTTATCTGTGGACTTGAGAAATCTAGTCCCCCTTTTATTATGCGAGAGGTGACTTTTACACCTCTTACCTCAAAGCGGCGACATATAATAAAAGCATCAGTAGTGGTAATGTATCCTGAATTGTCAGGGAGCAGGTAAATAAATGACAAGGGTAAAGTTGAAAAAGATACACATAGTTTTGTCAATAGGAGTGTTTATAATTTGGTTTTTGGTTGTCAGAAGATTTACTTCCTATTCTGAAAAGTACGGTACAGAACCGCGTTTTACTTATGGTAGCAGGTTCGTACCGAAGTTTATTACAGTGGGGTTTACGGAAAGGGAAAATTTCTTCTATGATAGTACTGTCCGAAATCTTTTTTTACCTGCAGGTGTCGGCTTGGAGGTTAGAAGCGATACTGTCTTGACAGGTGATAAAAGTATTAGTAAGACGCCTGTTGTGGATTTCAAAGTGAGTGGAATTCTGTATAGTAAAGGAAACCCGCTGGTGATTATTCAGGACGACCTTTATGGCAGAAGCTTTTTTCTTACAGTTGGTGATACGATTAGGGACTTTAAGTTACTAAAGACTTATCCTGATTCGGTCATTTTTGAGGCTTTTAATGGGGATAGGGTAAAGTTAACGGTAGGCAGGTGAGGTTATTGTAGTGAATGTATTGAATTTTGTTTTTCCAGGGGCTTTAGGGGCTATTTCCGGTAGTTTTTTGGCTACGGTAATTTACAGGTTGCAGCGGGGTATTTCTCTGGTTGGTAGGTCAAAGTGTCCTTACTGTGGTTGTGTAATACAGTTTTATAGGAATGTGCCAATTCTAAGTTTTTTGTTTCAGAAAGGTAGGTGTGCTTACTGCGGACATAAGATTTCGCTTTTATACCCTGTGGTTGAGCTAGTAGGTATGATATTATGGATATGGGCATTTGGATGTCTGGATGTGGAAAACGCGATTTTGTTTGTATGGGTGTCATCTGTATTGATAGTTATAGGATTTATTGATGGAGAGTATCTGAAAATCCCTCTATTTCTGATGTTGCTCGCAGCATGTGGCATTTTTGTGGCTGTGGTGGTGGGCGCTCTGGAATGGAGGATGGTTCTGGTAGGGGGAGTGTTTGCATTTGTGTTTCTATCCGGTGTAAGGGCTATGTATTACAGAATAAGGGGTGTGGAAGGGCTTGGATTTGGGGATATACTTCTGGGAACTTTAATTGGAGGCTGGTTGGGAGTCAGAGGGTTTTTGTTCGTGATTATTGCAAGTTCGACTATGGGGTTGATGTGGTTTATTCTGGTATCGATAAGATGTGGTTGGGATCGGAACAGGAAGATTCCTTTCGGAACATTTATGTCTGCTATATCCATTTTTTACGTTGTAATGAAATTTTATTTTATTAAGTAATAGTCGTAATATTTATATGATAATATATAGTAAAACCTTATATTATTAAATAATTTAGATTTTAAAATTAAAAATTGATTTTTGTAGTAATTTTGATAAAATAAAATCAAGATGATGGGGGATTTGAATAAAAAAGTTTACTTGGAAAAAAGGAAGTAAATTCAATTTACTTCCTGCGGCGTTTTTATAAGTAAATAAGGAAAAAATTGATTGTAAACCCTTTGTATAGTAAATGGGGGGTAAAAATGAGATTTAATCCTTTTTTATTGATCAGGGTATGCTTTGTAATTGTTATTGTAATGGTAGAATTTTTGTCTGCTGCTGATCCTTCTCCTTCTGCTTCTGCTGCTCTAGATGTCAAAACCTTTGTTCTAGATCCAGATTTTAAGGGATTGGCTTCTAATAGCGTGAATTTGTTTACCGGTGATGTCTGCCTTCCTTTGAGGCTGGTGTCTGTTTCTGGACCTAATGGGCTGGGAGTTGATGTGTCCATAGTGTACAATAGCAATGTTCAGGGTGTTGTTAATACATGGAATCTTGAAGCTCCTACTGGTGTGTTGGGTCTGGGGTGGACTTTTGATTATAATAAGATTATTGTTGATAACAAAGGTACAGGTACAAGAATGGATGATGAATTTTACCTGGTGATGAATTTTTCAACCAGTAGAATGATGAGGAATGGTAAGAATAAAGATGGATCATATAATTTTGTTCTGGAGGAATATAAGTTCTGGAAAATAAGGTATTATCCTGATGATGAGAGGTGGGAAATTATAGATGAAAATGGAATCAAAACAATTTATGGAGGGACAAGTGAATATCCGTCGTCCATTCAGTATATAGTGAGGTGGGGTAACTGGATAGGGAATAGTGCAGTTACGGAGGGACAGGAAAGACAAGCGATTGTGTGGAACATCTCCGCTATGGTGGATATATTCGGGAACAGAATAACTTTTGCATACTCAAATGTGGAGAGCCAGGTTGGTGCTGGAGGGTTGGCTAATACAGAGGCTTCCTATCTGAGTTCGATTGATCTTCCTGATGGCAGAAGTATAAGGTTTGTATATGGAGAAAAATTCCCTGCGGAGTACATGGAGCCACATACGGAGAAAGCTGAACCTGATGCGTATCAGGAAAGGTATGAAAGAAAGTTCTTGGATTATATAGAGATCAGAGGTAAAGGTAATAACAGGATTTCCTCGATTGATTTTGTGTATTATGATCATGAGTCATTTTTAAACTATAATACGAATAGGGAAAAGAGGTTGTTAAAATCTATAGTGAAGAGGGATAAAACCGGTAATAGCTTGCCTTCGATTAGTTTTGAGTATTATCAGAGCGGTACCTTCAAAGGGTTTCTTAAGTCCGTGACGTTTCCGGAAGGAGGTAGTGTTACTTATTCCTATACAGCTAAAGTGGTAGGATATTCGGATAGGGATTTAACAATTTCTGCTCCAGTACAGGCCGAAGGGAGCGTTACTTTTAAGAAACCCAGGGTATGGCTAGGTGATGACTATGTTGTTGTTACGTGGCTGGAATCGAATGCTAATGGAGGCATTTACAGAAAGGTTATTATTGAAATTTATCAGTGGGATGGAAGGTGGGTCAAATATTATTTTGGTAAGATATTTTTGAATGAGAATGATAAGACGGAAAAAAATTATGAGAAGATTCAGATTGCGACCGAAAGGGACTTTATAGCGGTACTTTATCCTAAAAATCCTCAAAATTATAAACACATTCACTGGATATTACAAACGTTTCTCCGTAAGAAGCGGTTCGGTTGGGATTGGTATTTTTATAGTTACTTGTTTTACGATGATATCTCGTTTCAAAAATATGATAAAGAAATCCCTATGTTGATTTCAGGTAATAATTTTATTGCGGTCATAGGGCAAAGATATGGAGAGATCTACAGGTATATGATAAAAGGAGATATTGACTACAATAAAAAATATTTTGAACGAAGGGATACTGGTGATGATATAGATTACTATGGGGCAGGGACTAATAACTATTTTCTTTTTCATAAACAGAGGTATGATGATGAGTTGTATTTCTACTATCTGGATGAGTTATTAAACTGGCACGAAGTGGTCATAAGCTCTCCGGGCTTTGATGCCGGAAATGGAAATTACTGGCATGCAAACAACAACTGCATAGTTGGTATGCTTAATGGCACTGGAGAGAGAATTTACTGGTGGGACGAGAATTTTAATATAAAGTCACCTTTTGAAATTCCAGGGATTAATGATAAATCCGAAGTTTACTTTAATGGTCCCCTGGTGAGTTTAATCGGCTATGGTTACGGTTTGTTTTATAGATATGATGGACAGCGGTGGAGGTCTAAAGATTTTTCGTGTACTTCTGGTTCGTTTCATTACTGGATGTCGTCGGGCGAGGATTTTGCTCTCAAAAAAGATGGGACGAAAGATCAGAAGCATTACTGGAGAAGATTGGTTTTTGACCCTAACGATACTTCTTCGCCGTGGAAAGTAACCAATATTTCTCATGAATATCAGTCGCCAGCTGCTGAAGCTGGTATAAATTGTTATTTGTTTGGTAACACAGTGTACTATAGAAATAATGATGGTAATTTTAGTAGCATTTACACATTGCCCGATTATGATGGTGAGGGGCTATATGGTGTAGACTACACTACTGTTAGATTTGGTAGGAGGTTCCTGAAATATGATTATAATGATAATGGCTCTGTGACCACAAGAGTTGTGATTTTCAAAAACGGAGAATTTTACTCTTTAGGTTCCGCGGACTATGGTGTCAGTAATTGGGAACAGAGCACTTTGCTTACTGGAGAAGATTGTTTTTTAACCAGTCACTATATTGATATCAAAGATACTGATAAGCTGAGACTATATAAGGTATTGAACTATAAATATAAAGGGAAGCAGGATGATTATCCGTGCAGTTCTATCACGTTGAACACGGGTTATCAATCAGTTAAGACCTATTTTTCTTATAACTCTTCCACAGCAACTTATGATCCGACAGGCAATGTTGCTCAATACAATGAGGTAACCGTCAGGGTAGGAGATGGATATGGTTATACAAAGAAATACTTTATGAATGGTTTACCTTCTGATAAAGTCTCAGAGCCATATCCTTCAGAGGGTACCAACATGGAAGATTACCATCGGTTGTTGAAAGGGGTAAACTATTGTACGAAGCTGTACAGCGATAGTGATATTCTGATATCGAAGACCGTTGATTACTGGAATGTTTACGAAAAGGATGGAGGGTATTACTCTCGACTTGTTAAAAGAATAACCACGTTAGATGGTGTTAATGTGGTAACCGAATATAAATATAATTTGGATAACTGGCTTGTGAATAAGATAATAGAGACAAATTCAGATGGTGCCAGTAAAACGACTGAAATACGGTATGCTTTTGAAATTGGTAGCTATGCTGACATGAAAGATCGTAATATGTTGAGCCAGGTATTTCAGCAAACTGTGTATGATGGAGCAGATGAGATTTCAAAGGCAAGGTCCTCTACCGTGATTACTTATAAGGATTGGGGAGGTGGTAAATGGGCGTCATACAGAACGTATTCCTGGTTGGAAGACAGAGGGGAAGGTATGAGCCTTCCAGTTTTTGATTTTATTACTCCTCCCGGGGATAGTGAGTGGAAACTTATATCTGAGATAGCGAAGCGGGATGACCGGGGAAACGTTGTGGAGAGCAAGAATGCGAATGGTATTTATACAACCACGAAGTGGGGGTATAATGGATTTCTGCCAGTGGCTAATTTTACAAATGCCAGGGATAATGAAACGTTCTATGATGGGTTTGAAAGTGGGAATTTCTCAGGGCAATTCCCCGGGTGGGGATATCATAGCGTGGGGGCGACAGAGGTAGGGATTTCCTCAGAAGAGTCACATAGTGGTATGTTTTCGTTGAAATTTGATAAGAAGGATAATAAGTGGTCGGGAGTGTACATGAACAGTCCGTATATTGATGTTAATGAGGGTGAGAAATGGACAATAGTTGCATGGTATAAGTGTAGACATGGAAGATATGCCTACATTAACTGGTATGACCAGACTAATCAAAAGAGTTATTTGAAGACTCAAGAGGGAACAGGCGAATGGGAAATGATAAAGCATACTATTGAAGCGCCTCCTGGTTGCGGGAAATTGCGTGTATACTTATACGGTCACAAAGGTTCAGAAAACTCTCCAATTTATTATGACGATGTTATAGTATATCCAGAGCGGTCTCTGTGCACATATTCTGTTTACAATCCAGAGACCTTCCAGATACTTGCCACGGCAGATGAAAATGGGGTGACGACGTTCTATAAGTATGATTCTTTTGGTAGGTTGAGGGAAGTGTGGGATGATGATAATCAGCTGTTGAGCAGCCACGAATACTATTTTTCCAAAAGTGGTAATGATGGAGTTTTCAATCAGGATGATCCTAATTTCAGTAGGGAAAAAAGGGTTTCTGTGAATAGTTTTCATGAGGGTTTCCAGTATATAGGCTCCCCCGAAGGCAATGGGTGGAGTATCTATGATCCTTCGGGGAGTATTGAGATTATATATGACGATGTATTGAAATCAAAGGTTATGCATGCTGAGTCGGGCGAGGGTACTGGTTTTGGAGTGAAATATCCATCCGATGGAAGTCTTGATATCAGGGAGAATCATATATGGTTTAAAGTAAAATCCGTTGAGAATTTTATATTTTACGTCAGAATTAAGACAAAGGATGGAGATTTATATTACACAAGATACGAGCCAAATGATGGCTCACCTCATGTTTCCGGTAAATATGTATATCACTACCTGGGTAGCAACTTTAGAGATGGTAACTGGCATCTGGTAGATAGAAATTTAATTGATGATTTTAGTCTGTCCGGTAAGGAGTTTGAAAGCGTTGTAAACTTTTGCATCAGAGGAGGGGATTATTATATAGATGATATTAGATTGACTGACAGACCGATAATAACAACTTCGTATACAGATGGAATTGGACGGGTGATTCAGACGCAGGTTGTAGATGGGGATTATGATATTATCAATAAGAAAGAATATAATGAGATTGGGAAGGTTTATAAGAAGTATCACCCTAAAAGGTATTATAATGCAGACCATGATTATTATTCATGTACGCCGGTGAAATATGAACTATACACTTATTGTAATGATCCACTTGCGAGGGTATACAAAGTTACTCATCCTGATGGTACTTATATACAGTATGAGTATGGGAAGGAGACTGACAATGGGTGTGAGTATTTTGTTACCACTGTAATTGATGAAAATGGAAAGAAGACAAAAACCTATGTGGACAAGTTTGGGAATACCCGAAAGGAAATCCATGCTCTTGGTACTTCTGATGAGATTACGGTAACATATACTTACGATATACTGGGGAATCTTCTGGAGATTATTGATCCTAGGGGACTGGTTACATCTATGGTGTATAATACTATGGGGCAGTTAATAAGTAAAACAACTCCTGATGCAGGAACAGTTCATTATGTCTACGACTATATGGGAAACCTTGTTTATTCGCAGGATGCTGAGCAGAATCTTTGTCACTCCTTTACAGTGTATCGATATGATTCTTTTGGGAGGCTGGTAGAAGTTTCTGTAGAGGATGATTACAATTTTTTGTGGTCTGGAACGAACTATCCATTACTTGAGCACATTTCATATTTTGGGACGTATAGCGATGAGGTGACGATTAAGAATTATTATGACAGTAACTATCTGGGTGAGGAGCCTAACTATTGTCGTGGGAGGTTGACAAAAACTATTGAGAAAGAGAGCGAGACTACGACTTATTACGCTTATGACAAATATGGGAATATTGTAACAAAGAGGATACATATTCCTGGAATGTCTCAGGACAAGGTGATTCGGCATGTGTATGATTGTATGGGTAGAGAGATTGTAACAGAATATCCTTCGGGTGTAATTTTGATTAATACATACAATCACCTGGGTCAGTTGAAGGATATAAAGATGTCGGATTAGAGAGAGTGATAGATAGTAGGTGCATTGTTATTTTTTATTTAGGGCGGAGGAAGTGAAAATGAGAAGCTTATCTTTAGTGCTCATAATTGCCATTTTTGAGATAATTTCTTTGGGAGCGGGAGAGAGAGGTTTTTTTGAGGGGGACACTTCGAGTCTATCGACTTTGTCCCGGAGAGCGTCGCGAGTGAAGAGGAGGGAATTGAAGTCTCATAGAACATATTTCAGTAAGAGTTATTTGAATTCTGATGGTACAGTGACGATAGAGATAAGCAGTGGGTATATACATTACAGGGATGAAAAGGGAGAGTTTCATGAAATAGAGAGGGATTTTCGCAAGGTAGAAGGTAATAAGAGGGTTTATGGAGTAAAACGGGGATTGTTTCGTGCATATATTTCGGGTGATGTGGGTGATGATTATATTATGAGGTTTGAGACGCGGGATGGTGATAGCTTTAGGGCGAAGGTATTGTCAATGGGATATATGGATATGAGGAGTCGAAGGTATGTTGAGATAGCGAGATTTAATCCTGACAGTATTTCCGCAGTAGGTAATAAGGTTTACTGTTATAATGCATTTCCGGGGATAGATATAGTATATGAGTACATGGATACACGTTTGAAAGAGAGAGTTGTGCTTGGTGAGTCAGCCCGGAGGGATTTACCATCTCCTGTTGATTTTGGGATACCGTTGCGGCAGGCGTTGCTGGTTATTAAACTGAGGTTTGAGGTTAGTGAAGGTGTTGAAGCTTTTGCTGGTGGGAAGAAGATTTCGAAAGGTAGGAGGAAGGGTAGGTTAAGGAGAATGGTATTTGATGTTCCTTATGATGGAGAGAACAGGATTTTTTTCTGTGATGTTCGGAGTCGTGTCAGGTATTTTCTTGAGAGGGATGTGGCTTTTGAGAGGTCAGACGAGGATAGTGTAGGTGGGATCAGATCATGGTGTTTGATGAGGAGGCTGGTTTATACGGAAGGTGGTAGAAATTATATTTTGACGGGGGTTCCGTATGAGTGGATAGCGAGCAGGGATAGGGGAGTGATAGAGCTGGATCCTTCGGTTTCAATACAACCGCCGACGCATGATGTGTGGATAGAGTATGGTAAAAGGAACAATTTCAATAGTTATTCCCAGCTTCGGATAGGGCGTCAGGATGGATGGCCGTGGAAGAGGAGTCTTGTAAAGTTTGATTTGAGTGCAATTCCGGAAGATGCCGAGATAACTTCTGCTAAGATTATGCTGTATTTTTACGGGGCATACGGGAGAAATAAGATTTCGAGGTATGTTAAGTGTCATCAGGTGCTCAAACCCTGGGCGGAGGAGTATGCGACGTGGTATAACTATGGTCCCGGACCGACATGGAATACTCCAGGAGTTGGATTTGATAATGTTGATGCTAAGTCACAACCTGAGGATTGTCATTTCTGGTACAAGGACTATGGGTGGAAGGTATATTATATTACGAACCTTGTTCGTAGGTGGGTGAGTGGTGAAGCAGAGAACTATGGAGTGATATTCTGGGCGGTAGATGAGGATGATTATACCAACGGAGATGAGAAGCGATGTTATTCATCGGAGTATACGGGAGATGTAAACAAGAGGCCGAAGCTTGTGGTTACATGTAGCTCCAGATACATTGCAAAGTATAGTTATAACGTTTATGGCAGGGTATCTCGTGTAGAGTATGGAAATAGGATGGTGGAGATAAACAGTTATGAAAACAACAGGGGATGGCTTAAGAGGCGTACGTACAGAAGGTATGAGGAGGGTGAGAAGTATCGTATGGAGGTTACCTCTTTTGATAATGTTGGTAATATTCTTAGTATTAAGGATTCATATGGTAATCATACGTATGAGTATGATAATCTATATCGGCTTGTATCATATACAGGGCCTGATGGTAGTGTGAGGGAATATTCATATGATAGAAATGGTAATATAACAAGGATGGGAGATAGGACTTTTAGTATATCGAGTACGAGTAATAGGATAACGAGTAGTGGCTATAGATATGATGCAAATGGAAATATGACGAGGCATAACGGTCGTCTGGTAGAGTATAATTGGCGGGGACAGATGGTAAGATACGTTCTTGGTTATAATATTAATTCTTCTTATGATTCTTTTGGTCAGAGGGTAAAGAGGGAGTTTTATATTGAGTGTGTTTATTACATTACTTCTGGTCAGAACGTTCTTGAGGAGTATAATAAGAAACAGGAGCTGGAGGCATTACACATATATAATGGTATTTCAAGGATAGCGACGATAAAGGGAGGGAATATATACTATGTCTGTCAGGATCAGGTGATGAACTCAAGAGCGATTGTTGATGATGTGGGGAGTGTAGTACAGGAGAGGAGTTATTATCCATATGGAGAGAAGCGTGCGGCGAGTGGTAATATATCGAAATATCAATATAGTGGTAAGGAGGAAGATCCTAACGGGTTATATTATTTCGGTGCCCGATACTACGATCCATCTATAGGTCGCTGGTTAACATGCGATCCTGCGGGTCAGTTTCATAGTCCATATTCATATTGTGGTAATAATCCACTGGTTTTTGTGGATCCGGATGGGGAGTGGATACAATTTGTAATTGGGGCTATGATTAATGTAATTTTAAATGCTCCTAATATCGATGATTGGAAGGATTTTCTTGGCTATGCGGCTATTGGTGCATTTGGTGCAGGTATAGGGATGTTCGGAACTCCTGCGAATTGGACATTAAACACAGCGATTGGTGCCGTGCAGGGTGGTATAGTGCAAGGTTTGAATTCCTCATTGACAGCAAGAAGCTGGGATGCTTTTGGTAGTGGTTTTAAATCGGGAGCAATTGCCGGTGGTATTGCTGGTTTTATGACCAGTGAGGCAACAATAAATTTTCTACGTGGTGATGGATTTGTGAATAATGAAACGTTGTTTAATAGGTGGAATGATGGCTCCATCGAAGGATACAAGAGAATAGCAGAGAGGTTTGGGGATGGGGAATTTGTGAGTTCGGATCATCCTATTTGGGATCAGCCCAATATTAGTGATGGAGGTAGAGCGATGACGAATAGAATTACAGGTAAGATATATTATAATGAAAATGCATTTAAGGACGGATATCATATGTTTTTAGAAGTTTCTGGGAAAGAAAAATGGCTGTCAAATATGGTAAGGAGTGGGCAGTTGCCAGCTGAATGGACAAACGCTGAGGTCCTGAGTTTTAAGTATCTTTACAAAAATTATGGTTTGATTCATCCTTCTAGTTCACCGATGGATTTATGGTTTACATCTAACAGATTTTTAGTGGACCTTTATACGGGCCGGTATTGTGGGGAGTCTTATTTTTGGAAAAGGAGGTGGTTTGATTGGATTTATCGAATTCCCAGGAGGTACTAATAATGAGTATGAAGAAAATATTTATTTTGTTTCTAATTATGATTTTAATTGGTGAAGTAAGAATTTCAGGTTTGCCTCAGGAGGAAAATGAAGGCTATAAGGCTATGATTAAATTTATAAATGAAGATGGAGAGACGGTCTATCATCCACATCCATATCTCTTTAATTTTGATTCATTAGATTCGAACTATGCGAATGTTGTTAGAGAATTAAGATGTAGAATTCCTCCGGATTTACGTAGAGAATTTAAAAGTAAATCAATGGTAATTGTTGTTGGACTGAGCCCCAGGAGTAAGGTGGATACTGTTTATGTTTTGATATCCTCTGGTTCAGAGGATATTGACTCTATTGTTATACGTACGGTTTACAATTGTAAATTTTACTATCCATTATTGAAAAGGAGTAAGGATCGTGTTTACATGTCGATCCCAATCTTGAGAGAAGATATTATTTGTAGAAGGAAGAGGTTTTGGGATTTTCTAAAATTTTTTAAATAGTGCTTTTGCAATATCTGAGGAGAATGTGTATACATAATACCATATTGTTCGGAATATGAAAGTTTAATATCGGGAAGCTGGTAAATGGGATTGGATATATAGAATACCAAGGAGGTATTGATTATGAGGAAGTTATTAATAATTGGTTTTGTTATAATTGTTTTTGTCATTTTAAGATCACAGGAGTATCTGGTTTATCCTGATGTGCATGATTATGTAATGCCTTATAGTCAATTTGTGGAGATAAATGATTCTGTGAATGCTCATTTATCAGATGATCTGTGTAGGTTATTCAAAGAGGAGTATGCTATCCTCAGCATTGGTATAGATTCAAGTGGGTCAGTTGATACTGTGTCTATCGTATCAAGTTCGGGTTCTTCTATGATCGATAGCATTCTTGTGTTTGTAATTTCAGGTTTCAAATTTAATTACCCTATTAAGTATATGAGGGCTCGTGGTGAAGAGGGAAAGTTGTTTTCTAGAAATGTTGTGATAATGAAACAAATGGTGTGTAAAAAAAGGGGATATTTTGAAAAGAAATTGAAATTCTGGGAGAAATTTAAGAAGATATGGAGACGGGATTGAAGGATAATTTTGTTATAATGATCCTGTCAATAATAGGGTAGCATAATAGCAGTTTTATTGGCGGTTATATAAAAATGTGGATATACTCCTGGAAATGAGATTTTTTCTACCAATTACCGGGAAAATATTGAATATATTAATGTTTTTAGCGCTCTTTTTTGTTTATAGTTTTGAACAAGATAGTTTGTTCACTAAGCAACATTACCTGCCTGTTCCTTATATAAAAGGAGGTATGAGGAGATTTAGCGAATTAATAGTAAAGCAATTGGACCCTGAATTGTTAAATGGAATAAGAGATACAATTATTATATCGCTGTTGGTAAATCGTTCGGGTAAAGTAGACAGTGTATGTATGCTGAATTCAACAAATTTTGATAAGTTGGACATCATGATTATAGAGGCTTCGTACAATGTAGAATTTATTTATCCAGATACTTCCATACTCAAGCAGGATCGGATATGGATCAATTTGCCTTTGTTTTTCACCGGTGCAAGAGATGGAGTGTCGGTTTTTGATAAATTAAGGTTCTGGAAACGTTGAGAATGTTAGCGCCGAGTACGTGGAATACAAAAGAAGTATTAAAAATGAAAGTTAGAAAAGCAATTTCGATATCATTTATTGTAATTTTCCTTTACTTGAATGTCGATGCTGATGATAATCACGGTCATTTTGACAGTTTTATAGTATGTTGTTATGATGAGCCAGGTTATAAAGCTTATATCGTTCAATTCCACTTAAAGGCTGGGGAAGAGTTTTTGATATTACCAGACACAACCACGGTGTATTCAATATATTTTCTATCAGAAACTGGTGATACTTTACGGAAAGGTGAAAATATTAATGCTTTATATTCAATGGGATATAACATGGGTATAATAAATGTAGCAACATGCCCTAACAGTGAATATCATATTTGTAGAAGAGTAGAGGGTAAAGAATACTGGTTTTATCTCACAATACCTATTCCAAAAGAAGAAAATGTAAGCTTCATCGTATTTAATCTGACGGTAAAAGTAAAAATTAATGAAGTGGTCAGTAGAAAGACGTTTCATACAATGTTATCATTGAGTGTAAAATAACAAAACAATAAGCATGATATAATGCGTTATCAGATATATTTGAATTAACGAAATAAATAATTTGAAGGATACAGAAGAATAGCAGAAAGTTTTGGGAAGGGAGAATTTGTTACTTCGGATGATCCTTTATGGAATCAGCCCAATATTAGTGATAGAGGTGGAGGGATGACGAATAGATATACAGGTGAGATATTTTATAATGAAAATGCATTTAAGGACGGATATCATAAGTTTTTAGAAGTTTCTGCGAAGGAAAAATGGTTGTCAAATATGGTGAAAAATGGTGTGCTGCCTGAGAATTGGCTTGATGCGGAAGTATTAAGCTATAGATATGTATATAGAAATCAAGGACTTGTTTCACCTTATAGTAATCCACAATTTTTATATTATAAATCTATAAATTATATTCGTAGTGAAAGGACTGATTTAATATGGGGAACAAAATGGTGGCATTTCGTTTATAGGATATCTAGGAGGTATTAAGTATGAGGTATATCAAAATTGTTTTATTATTTATTGTATTTTTCATGGACGTTAAGTTACTAATTTCCCAGAAATTTATTGGTGGTGATCCATATGAAAGTGTTTTACCTGACAGCTATCATGAAGCATTAAATGATAGTATAAAAAAATATTTACCTGAATATCTTTATAAAGATTTTAAAGAAAGATTAGTTGTTATTAATATAAGATTAATTTTTCCAGGAGTGGTTGATACAGCTTCTATTTTAAAATCATCTGGTTCAGCAATTATAGATACAATACTAATATCCGTAATATCAAAAATGAACTACAATTATCCGGAAGCTTTAAAGAATTTTGATTATATCTCGTTATCTATACCAATACTCAAAAGAAACGTTATTAGTAATAATGATAAGTTGTGGAAATTTGAAAAGTATTTTAAATAAACTTTTTTGTGAGAAAATATTAAAGATATTTGTGAATGTTAATTACAAAATATCAAGCGAAGTCTATAATAGCATTTTTACATTGAACTATTTTTATAAATTGTTGGGTGATTATATGTTGAATCTATTATATGGTGCTTTTCCAGCTAATAGTACAACATAATACTTGTAGGAGAAATAGGGTGATAACACTTTTATTTATAGTATACCAGAATGGGGTATTAAATCGGTTCTATTCAGGCTGGATATTAAGGTCAAATCGGATGGAATTTTATGTCGGGAGACTGTTTCTACTATTATAGATCTGGAGTAAGAGGATGTAAATTTGACTTGGTATTAGACACCTCTTGTGTTTGTTCCAGCCGGATCATGAGTTCCAGATCATTGGCAGATGAGTACGATAATGGATTATAACGAATGGCATTGATAATCTGCAATATAAGAGAGCTCTCTTTGATATTAGATAGGGTTTTTGAATTTTTTATATGAGTTTTTCTACAGGAACGGTTTGGATATCCATTTCCCTTCTGAAATTGTATAATATTTTCTCCCACAGCGATCCTTTGGATTGTCTTTTAACTTGTTATTGGCTATGATACTATCCATAGGATCCCTAATCGGTATAGTCCATGTTTTTTCTCCTTATCTGTGATTCTCTTTCCAAAAATCTCACAGAGCATAGCCTGTCCACGAGCTATGCTCTCATCACTCATTACCCTTAATTTAATCAATTCTATCGCACCACCATGTGCATGAACTTTCCCGATTATTTATAGACTTTATATTGAAATTTTGCCTAAAATTTTTTACCTTCAAAAGCTATGGGAAAACAGAATAAAAATTTAAATAAAATAATATTTGATAAGCAAAATCTTAAACATGCTAAACAATACAATATTACTCCGCATTTATTCAATGATTTAACCCGGGAGGATTTAAATAATTTATATCGATCTAATCCCTGGATTACAGAGATTTTTCGGTCATCTACTACAGTAAATATTGCTAGAGAGCGGTTATTCCAGTTTTTAAACAGAAGGGAAAGATTCCTTCTTTTACCGGAATGTGATTTGAGCCCGCTGGAGGTGGATATTGCTCTAAGTTGTATTAGAACATTGAAAAACATTATTTCTCCACTATATGAGGAAATCTCCGATTTTAGTGCTTTAAATGTGTTATATGATATATTCGATGGTAAAATTGATTCCAATGTGAAAGCTGGGTTTATACATGAATTTATACACTTGTTTAAAGGTATTTCGGGTAAATCTGGAGTTTATAATACAGAATTAAATAGTAAGACAAATTTTGATGATATGACTCCAAGAGAAGTATCACTTCTGAGATCAAAGGAGCTCGATAAGTTTTCAGAAACAATTAAAAATTATATTTCGATATATAAAAGTGGGCTTGAAGAAGAGCTAATTAAATTAAGGGTAAAAAGTAAGGAAAAGATATTAAAGTATTTTAAAGCTACGGAAGAAGACTGGCTGGATTATAGATGGCATTTAAAGAATGTAATTACGAAGCTTGACACTCTTGAAGATTTGATAAAGCTTGATTCCGATGAGAGAATTGCGATAAAACTTGCAAATAAATATAATATTCCCTTTGGGATAACGCCATATTATCTTTCTTTAATGGATTTAAATGGCAGGACGGAACATGATTATAGCATAAGGTCTCAGGTTATACCTACACTGGGGGTTGTGAAAAGGCTTTCTGAAAGGTGGAATGAGAGATTTTCAGCATTTGATTTTATGAAGGAAGCCTACACTTCTCCGATTGACTTGATAACAAGAAGATATCCCCAAATTGTGATATTGAAACCTGTAAGCACCTGTTCGCAAATATGTACTTATTGTCAGAGAAATTGGGAGATAAATAGTGTATTTGATAAAAACGCTATTGCTTCAAAGGTGAAGATAAGAGAAGCTATTTGTTGGATTAAAGAGAATGAATGTATAGAGGAAGTATTAATAACTGGTGGCGATCCTTTTATACTTTCTGATAATAGACTGGAAGAATTATTATCTCAACTGTCGAAAATAGATCATATAAAGCGTATCAGAATTGGAACTAGGATGATTGTCACTTTACCATATAGAATTACTGATAATCTTGTTAGAATTCTGGATAAATATCACATTTTTGGCAGAAGGGAAATAGCGATAGTCTCACATTTCGAGCATGTATCTGAAGTTACACCAGATGTAGTAAAGGCGGTTAAAAAAATTAGAAAGGCAGGAATAAGTATTTATAATCAGGAAGTTTTCACTTTTGCGAATAGCAGGCGTTTTGAATCAGTTGCATTAAGAAAATTATTAAAAATTTGTGGAATAGACCCTTACTATATTTTTAACACAAAGGGGAAGGAAGAAACCAAGGATTATATGGTACCAATTGCAAGGTTACTCCAGGAAAGAAAAGAAGAGGCACGGCTTGTACCTGGTCTTGATAGAACAGATGAACCGGTTTTTAATGTACCAGGGCTGGGGAAAAATTACTTAAAGTCTTTTCAGGATCATAAGGTAGTAATGATTTTATCAGACGGTAGTAGAGTTTATGAATTTCATCCATGGGAAAAAAATATTAAAAATACCGATGTCTACTACTATAAAGATGTACCTATATTTGATTATTTAATGAGATTAAAACATTTAAGGAACGAGGATATAGAAGCTTATAAAACAATCTGGTATTATTACTGAACGATAAATTAAGATTCTCGCTTCAAATAATAACTTGCAAAAAATCAGTTAAAACGATAAAATTGCGGTGATTCTTTTGATAATTAAAATAGGGAGAGGTGAAAAATGAGTAAATATGTATATTATTTTGGTGGTAGCAAAGCTGATGGTTCAGCAGGTATGAAGGAGCTTCTTGGGGGTAAAGGAGCTAACCTTGCTGAAATGACTAATATTGGTATACCGGTACCTGCTGGATTTACAATAACGACTGAAGTTTGTACCTATTTTTACAAAAATAACAGGTCTTATCCGGAAGGTTTGAAGGAACAGGTTATGGAAGCCCTTGCAAAAGTTGAAAAGGAAATGGGCAAAAAATATGGTGATGAAGATAATCCGCTTCTTGTATCTGTTCGTTCTGGTGCAAGACAGTCGATGCCCGGAATGATGGAGACGGTTTTAAACGTTGGACTTACAAGCAAAACAATCAATGGATTGATAAAACAAACAGGAGATGAGAGATTTGCCTATGATGCTTACAGAAGACTGATAATGATGTATTCAGATGTAGTAATGGAAAAAGCAGTAGGAGTAGAGCCAGAAGAAGGAAAAGCTATCAGGGTACAGCTGGAAAACGAAATGGATAAGATGAAAGAAGAAAAAGGTGTGAAACAGGATGTTGAACTTACAGCTGAAGATTTGAAGAAGCTCTGTGATATTTTCAAGAAAAAGGTAAAAGAAGTGCTTGGTAAGGAATTCCCGGATGATCCATATGATCAACTTTGGGGTGCAATTGATGCGGTATTTTTAAGCTGGAATGGGAAAAGAGCTGTATCGTATAGAAAAATTGAAGGAATACCTGACGATTGGGGTACAGCGGTTAATGTTCAGTCAATGGTATTTGGTAATATGGGTGATGATAGTGCAACAGGTGTCGCTTTTACAAGAAATCCTGCTACCGGGGAAAATAAATTTTACGGAGAGTGGTTGCCGAATGCTCAGGGAGAAGATGTCGTAGCTGGTATAAGAACACCATATCCATTGAATGAAGATTCCAAGAATCCCGAAAATAAAGATTTTCCTACACTTGAGGAAGCTATGCCAGATGTATATAAGCAACTTTATGAAATAAAAGATAGACTTGAAAGACATTATAAAGACATGCAGGATATCGAGTTTACAATTGAGAAAAGAAGATTGTGGATGTTGCAGACAAGAGTTGGCAAGAGAAATGGTCCTGCAGCAATTAAAATGGCTGTTGATATGTGTAATGAAGGATTAATTGATAAGGAGACTGCTATTATGAGAGTGAAGCCCTCTCAGCTTGATGAATTACTTCATCCGATGGTTGATCCTGCTAAAGAGTTAACCGCAGAAGTTCTTGCAAAGGGATTACCGGCAGGCCCTGGTGGAGCTTCAGGCCAGGTTGTTTTTACTGCAGATGATGCTGAGGAATGGTTCAAAAAAGGTAAAAAGGTGGTCCTGGTAAGGACTGAGACCTCACCTGAAGATGTCCACGGTATGCATGCAGCTGAAGCTATCCTAACCGCTCGTGGTGGTATGACAAGCCATGCAGCACTTGTTGCTCGTGGTTGGGGCAAGTGTTGTATAGTTGGTGCAGGGGAGATCAATATAGATGTTGAAAATAAGAGTATGATAGTAAGAGGACAGGTTATAAAAGAAGGTGAATGGATTACACTTAACGGAACAAAGGGTATAGTTTATAAAGGGCAGTTGCCGCTTGTTGAACCTAATTTAGAGACAAATGTAGAATACAAACAGTTGATGGAATGGGCGGATGAGATTAGAAAGCTTGGTGTCAGGACAAATGCTGATAGACCCGGTGACGCTGCCCAGGCGAGGGCATTTGGAGCTGAAGGTATCGGATTATGTCGTACAGAACATATGTTCTTTGAGCCAGCGAGAATTATGGCTATGCGTGAAATGATTGTCGCTGAGACAGTGGAAGATAGAAGAAAAGCAGTAATGAAACTTCTACCATACCAGAAAAAAGACTTCTATGAAATACTTAAGGTTATGGAAGGTTATCCAGTGACTATAAGGTTGTTGGATCCACCATTACATGAGTTTGTCAATCTGAATGACGAGCAGATAAAAGAGTTAGCAAAAGAGTTCGGCATCTCCTATGAAAGATTGAAGGCAAGAATTGACTCGCTCCATGAAGCAAATCCGATGCTCGGTCACCGGGGATGTAGACTTGGGATTTCTTATCCTGAAATTACTGAGATGCAGGCAAGAGCGATTTTTGAAGCAACGGCACAACTTGTAAAAGAGGGTCATGAGGTATTTCCAGAAGTGATGGTTCCTCTTGTTGGTATTTTGAATGAGTTTAAGAATCAGGCAGAGATTATTCATAGGGTAGCAAAGGAAGTAATGAAAGAAACAGGGGTAGAATTTAAATACAGTGTCGGTACAATGATCGAAATTCCAAGAGCCTGTATTGTTGCTGATCAGATTGCATCCGAGGCGGAGTTTTTCTCTTTTGGTACAAATGATCTAACTCAAACTACTTTTGGTTTTTCCAGAGATGATATAGGGACATTTTTACCAGAGTATCTGGAAAGAGGCATATTGAAAAAAGATCCATTCCAGACGATAGATCAAGAAGGTGTTGGCGAATTGATAAAAGTCGGTGTTCAAAAGGGTAGATCGGAAAGACCAGACCTGAAGATTGGTATATGTGGTGAGCATGGTGGTGATCCTGATAGTATCGATTTCTGCCATAGAGTTGGACTGAATTATGTGTCCTGCTCACCATTTAGAGTCCCTATAGCAAGACTTTCAGCAGCTCAGGCAGCAATACGGAATAAATGAACAAATTCCAGACCGAAGTTATTGAAAAATGGGGGGCAAATTATTGCCCCCATTTTGTTAATTTTAAGAGATTGTTTCATCAAACCTATGAATAGATAATGGAGATGATTATGCCTGTATTTGAATTTAGATGTAAAAATTGTGGGAACAAGTTTGAGGAGTTATTCTTAAAATATTCAGATGGAAATGATAAAATTGAATGTCCCCAATGTCATTCTAAGGAACTAGAAAAACTAATTTCAGCAGACACTGTTGGGAAAAGTGGGAATGATGATTTTAAATTACCAAAATGTAGTTGTGGATCGTAGAGATAAAAAATAATGATGGAAAAAACAAGACCTCTCATCATTTATAATGGACCAATGTTTGACGGAAAGGGCAATGTATACCAAGATGGGGCAGTATATGTTGAAAATGGTAAAATAGTTGAAGTAGGTAATGAAGAGGAAGTTTTTGAAAAGATTCCGAAAAGAATTGATATGGATTACTACGATGCAAGAGGGAGAGTGATTTTCCCCGGACTTACCAATTTACATCATCATTTTTATTATATACTTTCAAGAGGCCTGATGCAAGGAATGAAATATGGTGATTTGAAGTATAATCTTGAATCCTTCTGGTGGAAATTCGATTCTTCACTTACACCTGAAATTGTTCAGATTTCTGTACTTCTTAATTTGCTGGATTCAATAAGACATGGTGTTATCACTATATTTGATCATCATTCAAGTCCTGGAAATATTGAAAATATACTTGAAGTGATTGCCTCGGTAGCTAAAAGAGCAGGTGTTGATGTTGCACTTTGCTATGAAATATCTGACAGACATGGTAAGGATAATTTATATAAAGCTCTTGATGAGAATATAAATTTTTATGAAAAATATAAATATAGTAAAAATATAAAGGGTATGATCGGTCTACATGCAAATTTTACTCTTTCAGACGAATCTCTATATGAGATAAGTGAAAATATATCTGTCGATGATGTCGGTATCCATATTCACATTGGTGAAGATCAGATCGACCTAGATTATTGCCAGCAGATTGGATATAAAGGTCCTGTTGACAGACTAAATAAATTTAATCTTATCTCAGATAAGGCGATCCTTGCACATGGTCTTTTCTTAAGTGATGAAGATTACAAGATTTTAAAACAAAGTGGTGCTGTTACAGTATGTAATTCAGAGTCTAATATGAGGAACAGTTATGGTGTTTTTAATATTAAGAAATATAAAGATATTCCCTTTGGTCTCGGAACAGATGGTATAACATCGAGTATGCTTCATACACTGAGGGCAACATATCTGTCCCAGCGTCAATCTGGAACTGTTTCAGAAAAAATTATAAAGGTTTTGTCAAACAGTTTATTTAGGACAAACTCCGAATTTGCATCAAAGATATTTAGGAGAAAAAAAGGTGTTCTTGAGAAAGGTGCTCCAGCAGATATTGTGATTTTTGATTATGTACCGCTTACAGAGTTTAATTCTGAGACACTTTTTTCTCATGCTGCATTTGGTATGTATGATAGCCAGGCAATGGTTGTTTTTAAAGAAGGAAAAATTATATACGAGAAAGGTACGTTTTATACCATAGATGAAGAACTCGTTTTAGAAGAATCTAAAAAACTTAGTAAAATACTATGGGAAAATTTTAATAAAATAAAAAATTCTTAAATTTATTTTTCTTCCTTTAATCTCTGGGCTAATGAAACAATAAAAGATCCAGCTAATAGAGAAATAAGAAAGTCTATAAATCCTTGATAAGGCTTCGGATTTCTTATAGAAATGTTAACACTTTTGTTTTTAATTCTCTCATATAAACTACTTGCAAGGTTCTCTTCTACCCCTAACAATGATAGGAATTTTATATATTCATCTTTCGGATATAATTCCGAGAATCTAGCACTTCCCGCATTAAAGTATTTTTTAAAGTATTTTTCTCCAAATAACTGTATAAAATCTCTTGCCTTTTTAGGGTCAGATTTTATGTAGTAAGGTTTTATTCTTCTTTCCGTCAGCTGCCACCTGGCTTTGTATAATCTGACGATACCTACGATTTTTGCAAGATCATTATAAAGATTGAAACCTGTACACGCATAAGAGTTGTACCAAAGCATATGCATACCCTTTAGGCTACGGTTATAAATTTTTTCTGACAGTAATGCGTAGTTATGAGGTGGGTCCCACAGCTTATCACCGTACTTTTTGTGAATCAATCCTGATAGTACAACTGCGGAAAAGCACGTCCACCCCTCAATCTCGGGACCGATCATCCATGGATAATATTCAATTATTCCGTAAAGATAGGAGTATTTATACAGAATAAAGTTAATGGGATCAATATTTATGAAATTAGCTGAATCATTTTCTAAATATTCTTTATCGTTGAAATTCTTTATGACGTTTTCTGAGGGAATATTACCCACGATACTTCTGGGGAAAGTGGCGTGTAGTCCACCATGTCCTATGCCATAAATGGTTAATTCGTTGACATTGGGAGAGAGTCCGAAAGTTTCCCTTGACACTCTATTGGCAGCTTCTATTACTTTTAAAAATTTTATTCCAATATCTTTTACTCTTTCATCTCTGTATCTGAAGATTAAATCTCCTACTCTTAAAGTCTTTAGGTCAGTCTTTTTAGTTTTATGAGAAGGGAAAATAAAGTTGATAGAAGAACTTATCAGAATAAATGATAGAAGAGCAGCTGCTATCAAATATTTTTTCCCTGTTCTGATGACGATAGAACCAATCCATAATGAAGCAATTGGTAAGATCATTATAATAATGTTATTAGATTTTAAACCGAAAGGGAAGATAATTGTAATTAAGCCGAGCACCGAACCGAAAACAAATTGCCTTATTCTTTTTTCAGATAAATACTTTCTAAAAGCGAAGGTTGAGAGTAAAATCAGAGTGCCGGGACTGTAAAGCAAAGATATTAGATTCATGTGTAGAGGCATAAATTTAACTATGTCCTGTGGCAGTAATAGACCGATTGTGTAAATAAGCTGTATCAACCTTTTACTTTTTATCTCCAGTTCATCAATATTATCGAGAATCAGGTTAAAAACCCTGAATGTAAGAACAAAGCTAATAAATCTTATAATATTGGGATAATTAAATGCTTCTGAGAAAAATATCCCATCATAGAAATTGAATAGCAGGAGTCCAGCAGAAATTGGGAAAATTATTATGGATAAAGCTCTTGGAATTGTTTTGAAAATGACATCTGTCTGCAGTTTTTCTTTTTTTCTTGCTAATGTTGATATGATGAAAATTGCAATGGCTATGTCAAAGACAGATGGTATAGTTACAAACATTCTTGATGTAAGAGAAGCAGGGATTATTTCAGTATATACATCGTTTTTAATCAGGATAATTATAATAATCCTAATTACCAAAACTATAAGAGATAATAATAAATGTCTTGCCATTACCTCCTCATTATATGTTAATTACAATTTAATCTAAACTGATTAAAGTTAAAACTTTTTTATACTTTTTATTAATATAGTATAGAGTTAATTTTTGTTGTAATGTTTAATTGATAATATATTTATGTATAGGATATTGAGAAATATTATTTTATGGTTTAATGGGCTTTATATATTTTCTCTGATAGCCTTACTAGGGTTTGTTGGGTTACATTTTCTCAAACCAAGGCATTTATTAGGGCTTTTGAGAATTTTATCAATGGCTCTGTTATTTTTTATCGGAGTGAGGGTAAAAGTAAAGGGTTTTCAAAATATCGATAGAAATAAGAATTATCTTATCCTTTGTAATCATGAAAGTTTACTGGATGTATTCATCTGTGCCGGTTATATCCCTTTATATTTCGTAGCAATTGAACTTGACGAACATTTTTCCTGGCCTGTATGGGGGTGGTTAATAAGGAAATGGGGAAATATTCCGATAGCAAAAGGTGATATAAGAAAAGCAAAGAAAAGTCTATCTATAGCAATATCCGAGATAAAGAGTGGTAAGTCTGTAATAATGTTCCCTGAAGGAAAAAGGACTCTTGATGGCAGTCTTGGTGAATTTAAAAAAGGAGCGTTTTATCTTGCAAAAGATGCAGGAGTCGACATATTGCCTGTTGCAATAAATGGGCTATATAAAGTTAAAACAAAAGGCGATTGGAATATCAGACCCGGAACTGTGAAGTTCAATATTGGCAAACCTATACCGTATAAAAATTTTAAAGACCTATCCGTTGATGAACTGAAGGATTTGCTTTTTAAAGTAATAGATAGCTTAAAAAAATATTGAACATATTATATGGTTTAAATGGAGTATAACAATATTTTGTTTTTATTTACCTTGCGACGGCAAGTGTTAGTGAGGTATTTTGCTGCTGAAAAGAATTTTATTCATGAATGTGGGGTGGTGATTCTTAAATATCACTTGAACTTTGCAAAGCAGATTACCACGTCACCTGTTTTCTTGCTCATATCGAGGAAGCGGTAATATAAATTTATACTTGCTATCTTTATATCATAATATTTGAATAACTAATAAAGTTGCACTTAATTATTATAAAACTGTCACCTACTCGTGTTATACAAGCAATTTTAATACAGGATAGGCTCTATAAAAGGGGCGAAATGTCTGATTCGGGAACATAGTATACACTTTGATTACACATTTTACAATAATATGTTCTGAAAAGATCAAGAACTACTATTCTTACTAGCTCCATTATTTGAGGCTAACCCCATCACTTCCCTATATAAATTATCCGAAGGGTCTCTATAAGATAATTATTTTTCATATTTTTTCCCATAGGGATCCTTCGGATATTAGTTGGCAATATCTTACTATTATGGACTCTTCCTTTATCATATACATCAATACTTATCCGAGGAGAGACCTCTCGTTTAATTCTCTTCTATCAATCTCTCATCTGTTATCCTATTAATCTTTCTTTTCTCCCTCAATTACATTAACTTTACCAAATGTATACCTTGTGAATGAGCTGTACTGAAAGGATCGGAAAATTCTATTGGATTTAACCTATAAAATTTTAAATTTCCAAAAGAATGGCTGGATAGGAAAGAGTAATAATACATCGGAGGTTATCATGATTTCCCGGTGGTTTAATGGGGTTAAGAATTTAACCTCTATAGGGGTTTTTATAATTCTTTTTGCAGCAATCAGTTTTTGCCTTCCCCAGGAAGCTGAAAACGACGAGTGTTTGAGGATATTTGAAGGTCACAACTTCTGGGTGGAATCTGTGGTCTTTTCTCCGGATGGGAGGTATATAGTTTCTGGCTCGAGGGATAAGACGATAAAGCTCTGGTCTGTAGGGACTGGTGAGTGTTTGAGGACGTTTGAGGGGCACAAAGACGTTGTGTTATCTGTAGCTTTTTCTCCGGATGGGAAGTATATAGTTTCTGGCTCGGGGGATAAGACGATAAAGCTCTGGTCTGTAGGGACTGGTGAGTGTTTGAGGACGTTTGAGGGGCACAAATTCGTTGTGTACTCTATAGTCATTTCTCCGGATGGGAAGTGTATAGCTTCTGGCTCGTGGGATAACACGATAAAGCTCTGGTCTGTAGGGACTGGTGAGTGTTTGAGGACATTTGAGGGGCACAAAAACTGGGTGTACTCTGTAACCTTTTCTCCGGATGGGAAGTGTATAGCTTCTGGCTCGTGGGATAACACGATAAAGCTCTGGTCTGTAGGGACTGGTGAGTGTTTGAGGACATTTGAGGGGCACAAAAACTGGGTGTACTCTGTAACCTTTTCTCCGGATGGGAAGTATATAGCTTCTGGCTCGTGGGATAAAACGATAAAGCTCTGGTCTGTATGGACTGGTGAGTGTTTGAGGACGTTTGAGGGGCACAAAGACGTTGTGTTATCTGTAGCTTTTTCTCCGGATGGGAAGTATATAGTTTCTGGCTCGGGGGATAAGACGATAAAGCTCTGGTCTGTATGGACTGGTGAGTGTTTGAGGACGTTTGAGGGGCACAAAGACGGTGTGTTATCTGTAGCTTTTTCTCCGGATAGGGAGTATATAGTTTCTGGCTCTAGAGATAACACGATAAAGCTCTGGGCTTTTCCCTATTATGAGATGAAGGTAAAAGAGCTACTGACTTACAGGGAACGTACTATTAGAAAACTTGAAGAAGAGAAGCAAGAAAAAATAGATTCTCTTTACCGTAAGGGTGAGTTTGAAACTAT